>DASQRV010000272.1:0-10669 GCA_035642735.1 Steroidobacteraceae bacterium | reverse complement strand
CGATCTCCTTCTCGTCGAGCATGCGCGGAAAAAGCGGATCGCGCACCGGAGGATAGTGCAGCACGATCAGGATGAACTTCACCCGCGGACCGGCGCCAGCCATCTGCTGCTCGAACCAGATCCGCTGTTGGCTTCCGGGTTTGAGTGGCGCGTCCGAATCCAGTATGAGCGCAAGAAGGTCGGACCCGAAGGCGACCGAGTACCAGCGGTACGGTCGCAATGACAGATCGCCGAACGCACTCCACCAGTTCTCGAGGCACACGCTGTCGCTCTCGTCCCGCACGCATCCCTTGAACTCGTGATTGCCGAGCGCGGGAAACACCGGGATCTTCTCCTGTGCCCACTCTGCGGTTTCGCTCCGGAATGTCTGGTAGTCGGCGGGGTCGGTGCCGTCGTAGACGAGGTCCCCGCCGATCAGGATCGCCGCGGGCTTTTCGCTCGCGATCTTCTCGACGAGGGCGCGCCGCGCCGTGGCGTTGACGACGTCCACGCGCTGCGTGAAGCGCGTGTCCCCGTATGCGATGAGCACCAGGGGACCTTCGCCCGGGGAGGGCACTTCGAGCCGCGGCGGCTCTTCGGTGCCGGCCCGGACGATGCCACACGACAGCAGCAGCCCGCCGAGCACCGCGAGTACGGCCAGGAGCTTTAGGCTAATCGCACGCATCGTGTCCCCGAGTGTGCCGCGGGCACGCCGCCGCGAATTCGGGACAGAATAAGGCGGACCGATGAGAATTCCGATTGCGTGGCAATCGATTCGAGCCCCGGGGAGCGCCGCGTCCGCGTTGGTGGCACTTACACGGCGCCCCCGGGTCTGGCGACGTCACCTTTTGGCAGGCGCTTCGGCCACCGCGATGGCGAGTGCCTCGACATAGGTGACCTGGACGTGATCACCCTTCTTGATGTTCGTCAGTTGCTTCGGGTCCTGCACCTGAACATCGACCTCGTTACCCGCCGGGCCACGGAGCGTCACCATCTGCCTGGCGGGATCGATCGCAACGACCTCGGTCATCGCGGTCACCTTGCGCGCGACCGTGCCCCCCGGCTTGGCGCCCGGGGCCGGGGGCGGGGTGATCGCCCCTTCTTCGGTCGGCGTACCCATGGTGGCCGCGCCCTTCTTCAGCTCCAGCGCCACCGCCTGCGTGTACTTGGCATGCACCGTGTCGCCCACCTTGATCTGTTCGAAGTTACGGACCTGGTCACCCACCTCGATCGTGCGTGTCTGGCCGCTCGCACCCTGCAGCGTGACCGTGCGTTGCGTCGGATCGATTGCGGTGACCTTCGCGGTGAGCTCGGTCGTTGCCCCTCCGGCAACCTTTCCCGGGGCCGTGGCGACTCCGGCCTGCGTGTTCGGCGCGGACTGAGCCTGCGCCGTGAGCGGGATCAGGCCGAGGGCGAGCAGCAGTGCGCCAATGGTTGTGACGAGTTTCATCGTTGAGTCTCCCATGTGATGTGCGTCAGGCCATTTTCCATGAATCGGGACCGCGGCATGGCGCGCGCCCGCGTGCCGTAAAATAGACCGGTGGCGGCGCGCTTGCTACTCGTGCCGGCGCGAGCGGGAAGATGCTGCGTTGCAGTGGCACCGCACGCCACTCTGCGCACAGAGACAGACGCACCGTAAGGAGGCCTCCATGTTGCAGATAGCCGTGATCAACGAGTCGACGGCCAGCACCGATGCCGATGTGCAGAAAATGATTCCCGCTTTCAACACCCAGTGGAACAACGATCTGAATTCCGTGTGGGGTGTCGGGGCGGCGACCTTCACCTTCAATCCGAGGCAGCAAGCGCCGCCGGCAGGCTCGTGGTGGGTCGTGTTCCTCGACAACAGCGACCAGGCGAACGCCCTGGCCTACCACGACCTCACCAACGAGGGCCTGCCGATCTCCAAGGTGTTCGTGAAGACGATCCAGGCCGACAAGGCGAGTCTCAGCGTCGGCGCGAGCCACGAGATCTGCGAGATGGCGGTGGATCCCTGGCTCAACAGCGCCTACCAGGACCCACAGGGCACCTTCTGGGCAGGTGAGATCTGCGATCCGGTCGAGGCCGACCTGTACGGATACGAGGTCGGCGGCATCCTGGTCACCGACTTCGTGACACCCAACTGGTTCGGGCATAAGAATGCGGTCGGCGCCATCGACCTGCGCCAGCACGCCCGCAGCGCATTCCAGGTGCTGAGCGGCGGTTATGCACAGAAGTTCGATCCGCAGAAGGGCTGGGTCCAGGTCACCGGCGCTGAGGCCGCGCGCACCCTCCGCGGATCGCAGGCGGCCCCAGGCTCGCGGCGCGAGCGGCGCGCCCGCGGCTGGCATAAGTGGGTGATCAGCGGCCACAAGTTCAACCGTTGACTCCTCGGGCTGACGCGATCCCGGCAGCCGCTCGCGTCTTGTCGACCGGTGCGAGCTCATCGCTTGCAGCAAGCTCAATTTCGTTGCCTGCTTTGGCGGCGCGAGGTGCTGCGCGTGCGGGCGTTCCTGGCTCGCTTGCGTCCAGGAGTCGAGCGCCTGGCGCGATGGTCGAGGAACAGCTGGACCTGGCTGCGCACGAAGCGATGCACCTCATCCTGTGATGTGGGCGCGACCGCACCCGCTGAGGCGCCCGGAAGGCCCGCCGTGGCGCGCCGCCACTCCAGGGCCAGCTCCCTCATGTAGTCGTCGGGGGCCGCACGCGTGGCATCGACCGGCGCCGGCGGTGCTGCGGCACCGGTGCTGAGCGTGGTCGGGGTGTCGCTGCGCGGCGCAGGGAGAAACACGTCCTCGAAGGTGCTCGCAGCCGCATCCCGCCGGGTGAGCGCGCCACTGATGCCGAAGAGTTTGCGCACGGTGGCCAGCACCGAGGTGTGCTGCAACGGCTTCGAATAAACGACCCCTTTGGGCACATAGGGCGAGACCAGCAGCGTCGGCACACGCAGTCCGAGCCGATCGAAGGCAAAGGTGGGCGCGAAGGAGGAGGTATCACCGGGCGCGGGTGAGTCGATGCCATCGGGATTCACGGCCGCCGGCGGATCGGCATGGTCGAAGTACCCGCCCTGCTCATCGAAGGTCACGACGTAGAGACACCGTGACCACTGCGGTCCGCCGCGCAGCACGCCGTACACCTCCGCGATCAGCTGATCCCCGGGGCGCACATCCGCGGGCGGATGCATCGAGGTTACCGGGCCATCGACCGCCGACCCCGCAAAGCGCGGAATGACGAAGCAGTAGTTGGCGAGCTTGCCCGCCGACGCATCCGCGGCAAATGCCGACTCGTAGAGCTTGAAGTTATTGCGCTGCGTGTTGATGCGGCTGTACTGCGCGACCTCGTTCTGATCGCTGAAGTACACCGCCCAGGTGCGCTGATTCTTCTGCAGCTGCTCGTAGATCGTCACGGAATCGAGCTGCACGCTCCATTTGTTGTACGCCCAGCCGGCGGAGGTCGCCGCGTGTACGTACAGCCTGTTTGGCATGGTCGGTCCCGGGACTTCCGCGAACCACTGATCGCACAGCACGAAATTGCTCGCGAGCGCGCTGAGTCCCGGCAGCTCACCGGGCGCGAAGCTCTGCATCACCGCGGAAGCGTCGGCCGCAGCGCCGCGCACGCCGTCGGCCGCGAGAGCCTGCAGATAGCTCTCGACGAAGCCTCGATCGTTGACGGGCTGCAGGGCCGTGCCGGGTGCGACGATCTTACGCGTGAACAGCTGCACGTTGGTGTCATCGAGCGAATGGCCGGGACCCTGGCCCTGCGCAACGGTGAACTGCGCCGGCTGTCCGGCGCTGACGGCGAGGTTGCCGGGCGCGACAGGCAGCGATGGCTTCGGGCGGTTGGAGTAGGAGCCCGATCCTATGCCGGCAGCTCCCGGCCACTTGCCGAACAGGTGATCGAACGTGCGGTTCTCCTGCATCAGCACGACGACACAGTCGATCGGCGGTAGCGCGCCGGACCGCAGGACAGTCCCCCTCGTCGTCGCTCGCCGCGACGCTTTGGCCAGCGGTCGGACCTTGGACGTGCGCGCTGACTTGCGGCTCGCTGCCGCGCCGCGCGCGCCGCCTGGCGGGCGGATCCTGGAGCGCGCCATATGCCTCCCTTGTTGTCTTAGGTCCGGTGGAGCCTAGCCGCAGCTGCGCGCCGCAATCAACCGTCGCCGCGACAACGCGCGTCAGACGTCCGGCAACAGCGTGGCCCGGGTGATCGGCGTGACCCGGCATCGCTGCCATGCTACGTTCAAGCACCGGACTGAGAGTGTCCAATGGCCCAGACCGAAACAGCGAGATCCACGGCTCCGTGGAAGGTTGGCGTACGCGGCGCGCGTGCTGCGGTTCAGCCAGCGGGAACGGCTGCGGTCTTCACCGGCCCGGTGATCGCGGACATCGTCGCCGATATCGAGGGCATTGGCGCGCTCGCACCCGACTACGAGCGTCTCTATCGGGTCACCGGGAACACGCTGCCCTTTGCCAGGCAGGAGTGGCATCTCGCCTGGTGCGAGCATCTGCTGAATCGCAGCCCGCGCGCACACCAGCAGCCACTGTTCTGCGTGCTGCGGAACGTGCCGGGCGCATGTGTCGCGATCGTGCCGCTGATCCTCACCCGACGGCAGCTCGGTCCGCTGCGGGTTGCTGCGCTCGGTCTGATGGGCGCCGATCCGGCGCTCACCGAGATCCGCAATCCGCTGATCGAGCCGGGCTACGAGCGCGCCACGGTGCGCGCGCTGCACGAGCGGCTGGCGAGTGTGCCCGGCTGGGACTGGATTCAGTGGAGCGGAGTCAGCGCGCCGCTCGCGCAGGCCCTGGAGCTCGAAGCCGCACCGCAGTGGTACGAGACTGTGGACGATTACGTGCTCGATCTCCCCGCGGCGTGGGCGGAGTTTCGCGCCAGCCTGCGACGCAACCTGCGCGAGTCGCTGCGTCACTGCTACAACTCGCTGCGCCGCGACGGACACACTTTCGAGTTCGTCGTGGCGCGCGATCCCGTCGAAGTCCGCTGGGCGCTGTATCGTTTTCTGCAGCTGCATACGCAGCGCGCCCACATGCCGTGGGGTCCGGTGCACGCGGACCATTTCGCCGCACATTCTCCCCGGGCGTTTCTCTACGCCGTCTGTGAGCGACTGGCCGTACGCGACGCGGTCAGAGTGTTCCAGCTCCGCATCGGTGAAGCAGTGATAGCGTCGCGCATCGGCTTCGTGATCGGCGACAGCCTGTATCTCTATTACTCCGGTTTTGATCCTGCCTGGGCGCACTACAGCGTCATGACCACCACGCTGGCCGAGGCACTGCGCTACGCGATCGCCAGTGGCTTCGAGAGCGTCAATCTCTCGACCACGGCTGACCGGGCGAAGCTGCGCTGGCACCCGCGGCGAGTCGATTTTCACTCGGCGCTCGTGCGCCGCGACTCGATCCGCTCGCGCCTCGCCTGCAGCGCCTACAGCGCCGCCGTCTCCGGACGCAGCGCGCCGCGGCGCCTGTTGAAGCGGCTGCTGCAGTCGCGGCGCGACTGGAATTAGAGCAGCGAGCGCGCATCAGAACGCGGTCTCCTCCAGCAGCGCGAGCGAGCGGCCCTGCAATGGATAGGGCTCGTTGACCGGCAGCGGCCGTGGCTGGAACGGATCATCGAGCGCCGTATCGAGCACCGCTCTCCAGGATTTGCCGGTGAGGATCTCCGCCACGCGGAAACTGATCGCTTCGTGGTGCGCGTTGAGGAGCAGCAGGAAGTTGTTGTCCCGCACCGGCTCACCGCGCCGGCGGCGGCGCTCGATCGCGGCTCCCGCCAGGTAGACGCCGAAACAGCGCGCGAACTCCTGCTGCCAGTCGCTGCCGGCCATCTCGCGACCTTCGGGGTTGAGCCAGATGATTTCCTTCAGTCCTTCCGGCGTGAGCGTATCGGCGCGCACGAAACGGCGGCGGCTGAAGACCGGGTGCTCGCGGCGCAGCCTCACAATGCGGCGCGTGAACTCGAGGAACTCGCGACGGCGTTCATCGAGATTCCAGTCGCTCCAGGAGATCTCGTTGTCCTGGCAGTAGGCATTGTTGTTGCCGCGTTGCGTGCGGCTGAGCTCATCGCCGCCGAGGATCATCGGCACCCCCTGGGAGAGCAGCAGCGAGGCGAGCAGGTTGCGCTTCTGGCGGCGGCGCAGCGCGAGCACCGCCGCATCGTTGCTCGGTCCCTCGACGCCGCAGTTCCAGGAGCGGTTCTCGTTGTGGCCGTCGCGGTTGTCCTCACCGTTGGCCTCGTTGTGCTTGTCGTTGTAGCTCACGAGATCTTCCAGCGTGAAGCCGTCGTGGGCGGTGATGAAGTTGATGCTCGCGTGGGGCTTGCGCCCGCTCGCTTCGTACAGGTCGGCGGAACCGCTGATGCGTCGCGCGCTCTCCCCGATCAGACCGCCGTCGCCCTTCCAGTAGCCGCGCAGCGCGTCGCGGTACTGGTCGTTCCATTCGTTCCAACCGGGCGGGAAGTTGCCCACCTGGTAGCCGCCGCTGCCGACATCCCACGGCTCGGCGATCAGCTTGACCTGGGAGAGCACCGGGTCCTGCCCGATGGTGTCGAAGAAGGAGCCGAGGCGGTCCACCTCGTAGAGCTCGCGGGCGAGCGCCGAAGCGAGGTCGAAGCGAAAGCCATCGACGTGCATCTCCGTCACCCAGTAGCGCAGGCTGTCCATGATCATCTGCAGCACGTTCGGGTGCTGCAGGTTGAGCGTATTGCCCGTGCCGGTGAAATCCATGTAGTAGCGCGGGTTCTGCGCCACCAGGCGGTAGTAGGAGGCGTTGTCGATGCCGCGGAAGGAGAGCGTCGGCCCCAGCTGATTGCCTTCCGCGGTGTGGTTGTACACAACGTCCAGCAGCACCTCGATGCCGGCCGAGTGCAGCACCTTGACCATAGTCTTGAACTCGCTGATGCGGCCGGTCGAGGAATAAGCCATCTCCGGGGCGAAGAAGCCGAGCGTGTTGTAGCCCCAGTAGTTGCGCAGTCCCCTCTCGAGCAGATGACGGTCGTCGACGAAAAAGTGCACCGGCATCAGCTCGATCGCGGTGACACCGAGGCGCATGAGGTGCTCGACGATCGGCGCGCTCGCAAGGCCCGCATACGTGCCGCGCAGCCGCGGTGGCACCTGCGGATGGCGGATCGAGATTCCGCGCACGTGCGCCTCGTAGATGACGGTGTGGTGCCAGGGAATGCGCGGCGGACGGTCATCACCCCAGGTGAAGGCGGGATCGACGACGCGGCACTTGGGTGTGCCGGCGGCGCTGTCGCGCCGGTCGAACGACAGGTCCGCCTTGGCGTGCCCGGTGCGATAGCCGAAGTGCGCATCGCTCCAGACCAGCGCTCCCTGCAGGTGCTTGGCGTACGGCTCGATCAACAGCTTGTGGGGATTGAAGCGATGGCCGCGCTCCGGATCGTAGGGTCCGTGCACGCGATAACCGTACAGCAGGCCCGGGCGCGCCTCGGGCAGGTACGCGTGCCAGTTGCCGTCGGTGCGCTCGCGAATGTTGACGCGCTGGATCTCGTGCCGGCCGCCGCCATCGAAGATGCACAGCTCGACTTTCTCGGCGTGGGCCGAGAACAGCGAGAAATTCACACCCTCGCCATCCCAGGTGGCGCCGCGCGGGTACGCCTGGCCCGGCCACACTGCGCTGATCAGCGCGTCCGGCTTGCCGCCGGCCGCTCGCTCACTGGTGCGTCGTGAGCCCCTGTCAGATGCGATATCCACGCGCGCCCGATCTCCTTCTCGCCCCACGGCACGATACTAGGTGGAGCGCCGCGGCGCGTTCAACTTCGCGCAGCGGCGCTCAGCTTGGCAGTGGCCTGACATGCCGCAGTCAGCTTGGCCGTACCGACCGCCGGGCGGCGCCCCGTGGAAATCAACACTTCGTTATAATTTCGTCGAGCGATCGCTCGAGGAAATCACCGCATGAGCGTTCAACCTCGTTCGTTGCGTATGTTGGGAGTCAGCGCCGTCATCGTCGCGGGCGCGGTACTGCTGATTGCCCGGATTGGATCCGCGCGCGATGCCGCTCCCGCGGTGGCCGCAGCCGCCGGCAGCGCGGACAGCTGCCCGGATGCCGGGCTCAAGCTTCCCCCCGGCTTCTGCGCGACGGTATTCGCGGACCAACTCGGCCACATCCGCCACCTGGCCGTGGCCGGCAATGGCGTCGTCTACGTCAACACCTGGAGCGGTCGCTATTACGGCAACCAGACTCCAGCAGCGGGCGGCTTCGTCATCGCGCTGCAGGACACCACCGGCAGCGGCAAGGCCGACCTCATTCAGCGCTTCGGACCGACCCCTGCGGAAGGCGGCAAGGGTGGTACGGGCATCGCGCTGTACCGCGAGGGGCTGTTCGTCGAGGAGTCCGATCGCATCGACCGCTACGCGCTCTCGCCGGGCTCGATCGTGCCGCAGGGCCGACCTCAGGTCGTGGTCTCGGGCCTGCCGCTCAGTGGCGATCATCCCATGCATCCGTTCGCCATCGATGCCGATGGCGCGCTGTACGTCGATGTCGCGAGCGCGACCAACTCCTGTCAGGAGCGCAACCGGCAGTTCGACTCGCGGGGCATCGAGCCGTGCACCGAACTCGAGACGCGTGGCGGCATCTGGCTTTACGACGCCAACAGGACCGGTCAGCAGTTCTCGCCCGCACAGCGCTACGCAACGGGCATTCGCAACGCCGAGGGCATCGTGTTCGCACCCGATGGCCATGGCATCTACGCCACCCAGCACGGCCGCGACCAGTTGCACCAGAACTTCCCGGCGCTCTACAAAGCCGAGGAGGAGGCCACCCAGCCGGCGGAGGAGCTGCTGCGCATCAGCAAGGGCGGAGACTATGGCTGGCCGGAGTGCTACTACGATGAGACTCAGGGCCGGCTGGTGCTCGCGCCCGAGTACGGCGGAGACGGCGGCAAGGCGGTGGGCGTGTGCGCCCGGAAGCTGGCGCCGGTCGCGTCGTTTCCCGCCCACTGGGCGCCGAATGCTGCCGTGATCTACACGGGCAGGAGCTTTCCTGCGCATTACCACGATGGCGTCTTCATCGCCTTCCACGGCTCCTGGGACCGTGCGCCCTACCCGCAGGGCGGTTACAACGTCGTGTTTCAACCGCTGCCGCGGGACGCGCCGGCGGGGCGCTGCGAGATTTTCGCCGACGGGTTTGCCGGAGCAATCAAAGAGCCCGGCGGCGCCGAGCATCGTCCGACGGGCCTGGCGGTGGGGCCCGACGGCGCACTCTATATATCCGACGACCAGCGCGGGCGGATCTACCGCGTGACCTGGCGCGGCGGAACGGCGCCGGCCGGAAGTGCCTCCTATACTCCCTGTCCACCGAAGGATGCTGCGGCCGGCTCGCCGACCAGCGCCGGCGCGCGTCCGCCCGAGGGCGAGCACGCCAACGCCGGTGCCTCCGCCGCGCTGCTACCGGTTCCGGCGGGGTCGTCGCGGCGCGCGGTCGAGCTCGGCGACGATGTGTTTCACGGACGTACGGGCGGCGCGGGCTGCACCGGCTGTCACGGAACGGATGCATCCGGCACGCCGCTCGGGCCACCGCTGCTCGGCCACCGCCGGATCTGGGGTGATGGCAGTTACCAGAGCATCGAGAAGATCATCAGGGAGGGAGTGCCGCAACCGAAGCAGTATCGCGCTCCCATGCCGCCGCTCGGCGGGGCACAACTCACTGACGAGCAGGTCTCCGCCGTCGCGGCGTACGTCTGGGGACTCGGCCACCACTGACGCTGCCTCACTGACCCGCCTGCCCGGGGGAACCCGCCCCGGGCAGGCAATAGGACAAAGCGCTACTCCACGCTGTCGATGAGGCGGTCCGCTGCCCTGATGAGATCGTTCGCTTCGCCTTCATCGACGTGCGCGTGATTGAACGCCGCCGCCTCGAGGATGGCGATCATGCTGCTGGCGATGGCGTTGCGCTGCGCGGTGACTCTGGCGATCTCCGCCTCGAGCGCGGTGTAGGTGGCGTCGTCGCCGGAGAGCGCCCGCGTGGAGATCCGCAGGGTCCTCTTACCCAGCTCGCCGAGCGGTGCGTTGATCGCCTTGTAGGCAGCGGCAAGGCGCGACACGATCTCGCGTTGCGGGACCACTCCATCGAGCACTTCCACAATGGCGCGGCCGTCGTGGACGTAGTCATCCGTCAGGCCCGTCAGCTGCAGCAGCGTCGGGCGCACGTCCGTGTGGTCGGTGAAGCTCTCACCCGTCTCACCCTGCTTGCGCACGTGCGGCCCCACGATGCCGAGCCAGGTGTGCGTGATGCTGTTCTGGAAGTCGCCATGGTTCCAGTTGAACCCCGGCTGCTCATCCGAGCACGTGACCAGGGCGAGCGGGTTGCACGCTGGGGACAGGCCGTTCACGAAAATGAAGAAGTCGTCATTGCCGAAGAACGTCAGCGTCGGCGTGCGCGCCGGGTCACTCGTGATCATGTGCAGGAACGCCATCTCCGCGGGGTCCGCCATGCGCTGCATGAGCGGCACATCGGCATTGGGCACCGGGTCGAACGCCTTGAGCCTGGCGAGCTTGCGCTCGAGGCTGCGGGTCGTCGGATCGGTCGGGCCGGGATTGCCCTTTACGTACACGGTCGGCGCGTCATCGCTGTGCACGGACAGCGCCGGCGTCGTGTAAGGGTGCTTGTCATGCTGATTCTCGGCGATCAGCAGCTGACGCAGGTCGACGTCTACCTCACCGAGATTGGTGGTGTCGCAGGGGGTGGCGTCG
>DASQRV010000271.1:0-2412 GCA_035642735.1 Steroidobacteraceae bacterium | reverse complement strand
TTCCTTGAATTCCGTCTGCGGTGGCGGCAGGTTCAACTGCAGGATCACCGTGCGGGAGAACACGGCGGTCATGAGCAGAAACGTCACCAGCACGGTGAAGATGTCGATCATGGGCACGAGCAGCAGCTCCGCGGGCTTGCGGGTGCGGCGCTCGAGCTTGCGATACTGATACGAACGGCGCATGCGGGGGCTTCAATCCTTGGGGGGCCAGCGCGAGGCGCGCGCTCAGGCCGCCGCGGGGGTCGTCTGCCGCTCGGTGATCGCGTTGAGGAATTTCACCGACGCCATCTCCAGGCTGTCGATGAGCCCGGTGGTCTTGGTCTGCAGGTAGGCGTGGATGAACAGCAGCGGCACCGCGGTCATCAGACCGAACGCCGTGCAGTTCATCGCCACCGAGATGCTCGCCGAGAGCAGGTTGGCCTTCTCCGCCGGGTTGACGGTGGCCACCGCGGCGAAGGCGCGGATGAGGCCCATGACCGTGCCGAGCAGTCCCAGCAGCGTCGCCAGGTTGGCGAAGGTCGCGAGATAGTGCGTACGCTTCTCGAGCTTCGGCACGACCTCCATCAGGCTCTCTTCCATCGCCTTCTCGATGTCATCGCGCCGCCGCGCCGACTGAATGCGCGCCAGCCCGTAGTTGAGAATGTGCGCGATCGCCGCGTCGGACTTCGAGGTCGCCGCCGCGACCTGACGGAAGTTGCCCTGCGCGAGCAGCGGCACGATCTGGTTCCACAGCGCGCGGTTACGCGCCGCGACCCCCGTAAGATAGATGTAGCGTTCGATGGCGATCGCCAGACCGAACACGAACACGAGGGCGATCGGGTACATGAAGTCCCCACCACCCTGAAAGAAACGTACGATCAAGTTCCAGAGGCCCATCTGACTCTCCCGCTCTCAGAGACCAACTAAAGGCACAAGCGTGCCAAACTAGAATGACATAAACCCAAAAAGCTGCGACCTGGCTCTCATCTGCGACGTCCGGGCGGGGGTTTTCAGGGTTTCGTTTCCGAACCCTGAGCCGCGCCCACCTTGGCACCGCCCGCCCCGGGCTTCAGGTCGTCGTAATAGCGGTTTTCGCGCTTGAAGACGTCCCGATCGAGGGGTTGCAGCACCTCGTCCAGGAGGCTGTTCACGGGCTTACCGACCACGTCCCCGAGGTCCGCACGCTTCCAGGGAACGATATACAGGACCTTCGGCAGCTCGCGGTTGCCCTTGATGTCGGTCGCATCGAGATCCAGCCGGTCCGGGGTTTTGCGCGTGGTCGCCTTCGCCGTTGCTGCGTTCTGACGCGTGGACGCGGGTTTCGCCGCGGACGCACCGGCCGCGGGCGCGGCCGCCGGCGCCGCAGTCGGAGCAGTCGCCGCAGGGACAGCAGGCGCGGCAGGGGTCGTGTTTACGCCCGGCTCGAGCTCATCCGGACGCGGAATCGCCCGGCTGCCTGCGGCGGGCGCGGCAGGCGCGGCCGCCTCCTGCGCGATGGCAAGGCACGGCACTGCCAGCAGCATGGCGGAGACGATGCAGGTGCGATGGATGCGCGTGCGCAGCATGCTCAACCTCCTGTGTCACTCGCGGCCGCGTCCGACGCGGCATTCGCCGGGCTCGCACCCGGCGGCGGCTGCGGGGGCCGGCCCGGTGGCGCGGTTTCGGTGGGCGCGCCCTTCGGAGGCTTCGCCTCGCCCGGCGCCGCGGGAGTCGAGCCTCCGCCGGCAGGCCCGGCATCCCCCGCCGGTCGTTTCGGCTGTGGCAAGCCCAGTCGTTGCCGCAGTTCCGCAATCCAGCCACTCACCGGCTTGTCCTCGCCGGTGAGCTCCTTGTACTGCTCGAACGCTTTGAGCGCGCGGTTCGGATCTCCAAGATAGAGATCCGATACCACGCCCAGGTTCCGCCACGCGGGTGCGTAGCGCGGATCGGCGGCGATGGCCCGCTCGTAGGAGGTGGCCGCGTCGCGGAACTCGCCGCGCAGGCGTTGGGTCGCACCGAGCTCGGTCCACGCAACCGCGTTGCCGCGCTCGCGTTCGACAGCGCTCTTCAGCGTAGCTTCCGCCTGGTCGAGATGCCCCTCCTTGCGCTGCATGATGGCGAGGTTCACGAGCGGTGCGGAGTACTGCGGGTACTCGAGCGCCACCTGCTTGAACCCGAGCTCCGCCTCTGTGGCATTGCCGGACCGCATGTACTGCACCGCGCGGTCGAAATCCGCGCGTGCAGCGGGAGTCACCTCGGGGTGCACGACCGCAGCAGCCGCACCCGTTCCCGCAGCGGTCCCCGCGGCGTCTTTTGGTGCACTGGCCGCGGCTGTCGCGGCACCGGGCGCGGGGGCTGCGCCCGTGCCGGTGGAGCCCGTGCCTGGCGACGCGGCGGGGTGCGCGGCGCTGGAGGATGAGGTCGGCTTTGGCACGGGTGTCTTGGTGCGTTGCG
>DASQRV010000270.1:0-5030 GCA_035642735.1 Steroidobacteraceae bacterium | reverse complement strand
GGTTGGCTCATGGCGCGCAGCAGCATGGTCGATGCGCGCCGCATCGTCTGGGTGCTCACCGCGGGGATCGGGATCGCGACCGTCGCCTCGGGTGTCGTTTACTACACCCGCGACCTGAGCCTCGCGCGCGCGATGCTGTGGATCTTCATTCCGGCAATCTACTTCTACATCGGCCCGGGCTTCGGCTTGCTGAACAACCTGGCGCAGTGCCGCATGCGGGCGATGTTCTGCGCCATGGTGCTGTTCCTCGCAAACCTCGGGAACCTGGTGATCGCGCCGCCGCTGATCGGTGCGCTGAGTGACTGGTTCGCCCGCGCGCACCTCTCGAACGCTGACTCGCTGCGCCTTGCGATGCTGTGCCTCGTGCCCACCGGCTTCTGGGCCACCGCGCACCTGTTTCTCTCAGCCCGCGACATCATCAAGGATCAGCAGCGTGCGCGGAGCTTCCCGTACTGAGCTCACGCGCACCCTTCAGCGGGCACGGTCACTGACCCTGGCGCGGCGGCGGTCGATTGCTTGCGGGCGGTCGATTGCCCGGAGGCGGTTGGTTGGCGCCGGGCGGCCGGCCACCTGAGGGCGGCCTCGTGGTCGGTGGCGGGCGCGGCGGTGGCCGCACTGCAGGTGGGCGCCCCGGCGGTGGCCGGAACACCGGCGGTGGCGGCCGCGGCCGATAGATGGGCGGCGGGCGGCCGCTTGGAAAGCGATTCCAGTGGTTGTAGTAGAAGCCGCGGCGCGCGAACCAGGGCCGCCCCGTATACCAGGTGTTCCAGTAGTTGTTGAACGAGAAGGTAACGACCGGTACTCCGACCATAGCCGGGCTGCTCGCGATCAACACCGGGCCGGCGGGCCCAGCAGCCTGGAGGAAGGCCGCGTCCACCCAGCCGCGGTTCAGACCGAACTGGACGTCGCACCAGCCGAAGCCTTGCATGCAGCCAAACACCTGCACCCCGGCTTCCGGGGCAAGATCATTACCGAGGGTTAAAAGATGTCCGGACCCGCACGCAGGTGAACGCCTGCGGTGAGGGTTGCCATCACCTGGGCTACGCCGGCGGGCGTCCACGCCACCATCAGGAGCACGACAGCTGCGCGGCTCACGCGAACGATCCACATTGGCTGTTTGGTCGTCATGTGAATCATCTACATCGTGTCCCGACGCGAGTCTAACCGGTCCGCACGGCGCAGCCCGAGCTTTGGATAGCGGCGTGCACCGAGGAGGAGTAAGAATGCCTCCGCTCTCCTCCGCTGCCAATAAGCCTGAAAACGACTCTAGTGACAAAGGAGAAAACAATGGCTGGCTCGATAATGGATTCGATCCTGGGAATGGTCACACCGGACATGAAGCAGGCGCTCGCGACGCGCTTCGGCGAGTCATCGCAAGCGGTGCAGAGCGGTCTCGGCGCAGCGACGGCTGCCACGCTCGATGGGATGGCGAGCAAGTCGAGCGACAGCGGCTTCGTTAGTCAGGTGCTCGGCTTGCTCGGCGGAGGCACGGGGCCGAATCTCGTGTCGAGCCTGTCGTCGATCGCATCCGGAGGACCGACGGGCGCCACGGCAGACCTAGTGAATCGCTTCCTGCCGATGGTGTTTGGCTCCCAACAAGGTCAGGTGGCCAACGCCATCTCGCAGCAGTTTGGCCTCAGCGCTTCCTCCGGTACCGGCCTTCTGAAGATGGCGGCGCCGCTGGTGCTCGCTTATTTCGGGAAGATGCAGAGTTCCGGCGCGCTCACTGCCAGCTCGCTCGGCGACATGCTGCGCGCCGCCGCACCCAGCCTGCGCAGCTACCTGCCGGCGGGTCTCTCCGGCACAGCCGCGGGAGCGGCGAGCGCAACGACGGCGCGCGCCACGACCGCGGTGCAGGGTGCACGCGTGGCGGCCGCGGCACCACCCCGTTGGCTCGTGCCGGCTGCGATCGCCGGTGCGCTGATCCTCGCCTGGCTCGTCATCCGCTCGATGAGCACCCCGAAGCCCGTGCAGACCGCGGCGAACGTGACGTCGGAAGCTGTCAACAGAGCTGCGAACACCGCAAGCGATGCGGCCACCAAAGCCTGGGCGGCGCTCGGTGACCTGATGAAGGTGAAGCTCCCCGATGGCACCGAGATCAACGTCCCTTCGCGCGGGGTGGAAGCGCGGCTGGTGTCATACCTGAACGACAGCTCAGCGCCCGTCAGCGACACCACCTGGTTCGACTTCGACCGGCTGTTGTTCGATACGGGGAGCGCCACGCTGCAGCCGGCCTCGCAGGATCAACTCACCAACATCGCCGAGATACTCAAGGCGTACCCGCAGGTCAAGATCAAGATCGGCGGCTACACCGACAACACGGGTGATCCGGCGGCGAACCTGCAGCTTTCGCAACAACGCGCCGACAACGTCATGGCGCAGCTCACGCAGCTCGGAGTCGACCCGTCCCGCATGACCGCCAGGGGCTACGGCCAGGAGGACGCAGTCGCGGACAACTCCAGCGAGGAAGGGCGGCAGAAAAATCGCCGCATCTCGCTGAGCGTGATCGAGAAGCAGGCTCCTTCGGCTTGATGCACGGGTCCCCGGACGGAGGCAGGCTCCGTCCGGGGGAAGGGCGCAGTCACAGCCCTGATCAACGTGGGGGCGCCGGGGCGGACGGGTTCGCACCCGGGGCCTGCTGATCATCGGCGACGAGCACCTCCGCCTTCAGCCGCGTGCCGCCGACCTGGAGCTGGTTAGGCACGCAGGTCGAGTGGTAGTCGACGTTGCGGACGCTGAAGAGCGGCAGCACGTGCGCCTTCACCTGCTCGATGAGCTCGCAGTCACCGGCTTCCCTCAGGGGGTCGCGCTCGGTGCTGAGCTCCACCATCTTCCAGTGTGCGGGCACCGGGGTGACGGTGGCGTTGGCGCTCGTAGCGTCCCAGGGCACGAGTACGTTCATGTTCACCGTCACGCCCGGGAATTCGGTCGGTCTGCCGAGCGACCCGGAACACGGCATCGGTCGGATCCGGAGATCCGGGCGAGCGCCGAGCTGGAGCAGGATCGATCTCATCTTGTCCGCCAGGCCGTCGCACGAATAATGGGACGTGAAACCCATGTAGGTGAAGCGGAGCTCCTTCGGCGTCCACACTGCCCAAGCCGGCGCAGGGCTCTGAGCGGGATTGCCCGGCGCGGGAGGCTCGGCGAGTACCTCGCCCGAGAGTGCGAGCGAGAACACCGCAGCTGCGGCCACTGTCGCGGAAATCGCTCGTCTGCGGTACTGCATGGTGTTTTCTTCCGGGAACGGCAGCACTCAAGCTGCACCGTACGAGATCAGACCACACCGGTGCCCGGTTGTTTCATTTTAGCAATGCAACAGTTGGGCAGTTGGCGTAGGCTCCGGGTCGTCAGTGCCAACTCGAAGCAACATCAGGGAAAAACAAGCATGGCCAGGCTCGCGGTCTTCCCTGCACTCTGCGCGGTGCTCCTCTCTTCCGCAGGGGGCGCGCAACAAGCTGCCGCACCGGCCGCGGGCGGCAACCCGCTCGATGTGGTGCCGGACAAGATGCCGTTCGATGTGCCCTATGGCCCACCCGTTACGCTCGAACGGGCCACGGTCGCCATCAATGCAGCCATAGCCGAGGCGAAGAAGCGCGACTGGAAGCTGAATGTCGCGGTGGTGGACTCCGGCGGCAACCTCGTGGCCTTCCAGCGCATGGACGGCGCCCAGCTCGCCTCGATTCCGATCTCCGAACACAAAGCGCGCGCCGCGGTTACGTTCCGCCGCGAAACCAAGGCGTGGGAGAACGCCATACAGACGAATGGGTTCAACTACGTGCTGACGCTCGATGGGGTGATCGCATCCCGCGGCGGTATCCCGCTCATCGAGGGGGGCAGGATGGTGGGTGGGATCGGGTGTTCCGGTGGCACGGGCTCGCAGGACGAGGCGGCCTGCAAGGCGGGCGTCGCGGCGCTGCAGAAGTAACTCGCGTCTCACGTTACGCCTGAGGCTCGGCGAACACTTGTACCCAGTACAGACCGTGCCGGCCTGAACGGCCGGCGGCATAGGCGATGCCCATCTCCGCGAACCTCGGGTCCATGATGTTCTCGCAGTGCCCGGGACTGTCGAGCCATCCCTGCACCACCTCTTCCACGGATTTCGGTCCGTATGCGATGTTCTCGCCCACCAGCTTCTCCCGGTACCCGACGGCGCGCACGCGCTCGGCCGGCGACTTGCCGTTGAGGTCGTGGTGCTCGAAGTAGTCGTGCTCGGCCATATCGGCGGCGTGCCCGAAGGCAACATTCGCCAGGGTGACGGAGAGCGCAAGCGGCGGCGCCGGTGCGAAGGGCCGCTCACCGCAGCGCGTACCATGGGCGCGCACCTCGTTCACGAGCTCGAGCGCCTCCCTCGCGAGTTCCGCTGCCGTGACAGTCCGCGGCGGCGCTGCTCGCAGACTCTCGGGCGCCGGAGAAGCAAGCGCCGGCGGCAGAGCGATGCGGGCGCCGGCTGAGGGCAGCGCGGATGCGCGATAGTCGACAGTCATCACGATCCAACTATCGAGCCCGCGCCGGAAGACGCCCACGCCGTGCAGATCCTGGCTGGTCACCGTACGGCATGCGTAGCCACGCAGTGCTTCGAGGATCCCGGCCGGAGCGCTGCTCACGTGCAGCCCCGAGGTGGCGAGCGCCGGGTACCCGTTGCGCTCCGCCGCGGCCGCGAGAGCCAACCCCTCCGCCCATTGCTGCGCGACTCCGTCGAGCGCCAGCTCGTGGCGCAGTGGCCGCGCGGCGGGAACGACGCCGCCACAGCCGCCCACGCGCAGCGCCTCGACTGCCGAGAGTGCATCCGTCGCGCTCCCGAGTGCCGGGCCTGCCACCAGCCCGGCGGAAACGATCAGGCTGACCCGTATCCGGGCCGTCCATGAGCCATACATCCGCGCCACACCTCTTTCTTACTGCACCGAACGCTCTGGCGCGGCGGCGGATGACGCCGCGGCGGGGTGAGGATTCACATAATGTAATACTTTCGGCGCGGCCCGCACGGCGCACCTCACGCAGCAGACTGCAGGGGCGCGCTTTCGGGGGATGCC
>DASQRV010000269.1:0-9735 GCA_035642735.1 Steroidobacteraceae bacterium | reverse complement strand
CGCCGGCGGCGGTCGCTTCGATCCTGCGGCGCAGATCGCTCTTGATCTCAGCCGCCAGTGCCCTGCCATCGATGAGTTCTGCCGCCACGCACTGCCCTGCCGGGAAAAAGGGGCGCGCATTCTCGCACGGCGGCTGCGCGGCGCGTGCCTGCACGCGGCACGCGATTGACGGCGATGCGCCGTCTGCCGGGCAGCAGCCGCGGGGGCGCGAAGCTGTTACGATGCGATTACCACGCCGTCCGCGGCTTGAGTCGGGGCATGGCGCAGTCTGGTAGCGCATCTGCTTTGGGAGCAGAGGGTCGGGGGTTCAAATCCCTCTGCCCCGACCACTTGTTACACCTACTGAAATCCTCGCGGCTTTCAGCAGTACAGCGGGCGTGGTAAGCGAGTACTGAGCCCAGAGGCTCCTGGCGCAGCCCTCGTCAGCGGTGAAGTCCTGCTATGGTGCATCTCGTCTATACCTTCTTAGCCCTCCTGAGCCTCGCCGCGCTGGCGGTGGGCGCCGTGGCGCTGGAGTCACACGCGGCACCGGATCGGCGCGCGCTCTGGCGCGCAGCACGCCTGAACCTCGGCTACTACCTCGCGGTCATGTCCCTGGTGACGCCGGTGGTGCTCCTCGCAACGCCCGCAATCGTGGCGGCGGTCAATCGCTTGGGCGGCGGGCTGATCCGCCTGCCGAGCGCGGGAACATGGTTCTGGCTCAGCGTGCTCGTGGTGTTGATCGCAACGGACCTGCTCGATTACCTCTACCACCGCACGGAACACGCGGTGCCCTTCCTCTGGCGACTGCACGCCCTGCATCACAGCGAGGAGCACTTCAACGCCACGACGTCGCTTCGCCAGTTCTGGTTCGACCAGTTCGTGCACGCCCTGATCCTATCCCCCATCATCGGCATCGCCTTTAGCGTCGCACCGGGCGTCGTATTGACCGCGCGGCTGCTCAGCATCGCGAACAACGTGCAGGTCCACATGGGATGGCGCCTGAGCTGGGGGCCGCTCTGGTGGCTGGTCATCTCGCCGCAGTACCACCGTTGCCACCACTCGACGGCGGCGCACGTTCTGAACAGGAACTTCGCGGGAATGTTCCCGCTGTGGGATCTCGTTTTCGGCACCTGCTACCGGCCGGCGCCCGGCGAGTACGCCGCGACCGGACTGCTGCCGTCCGTTCAACCCTCCCTCGCGGCTGCGATCCTGTGGCCAGTGTCTCTGAGCCTCTGGCAGCGGGAAGTAGCGCATCGCTGAATCCGACGATATGAAGCGTTGAGTTCCAATCGGGCGCTTCTCTGAAGTCTTCCGAGTTCAGAAGGGCGCGAATGAACGCGGAAACTCACGCAAAACGGGCTGCCCCGACCAATATTGGCGTGGCGACCCCGAAATCCGTTAGGCTGCTTTCTCCATCGATCGGCAGGCGTTTAGCCCCGGGGAGGCGGATCCGTGGAGCCGCGGCTGGGTCTTGCGCTGGACTCATCGCCGGTCGCGATGCTGCTGCTCGCGCCGCGGCACGACGCGCGCGGCCACCCCCTCGACTTCACCTGCATCTACGTCAACTCTGAGGCCGCGCGCATCCTCGGCCGCGAGCGCGCGGAGCTCGAGGGCCGCAGCGCGCGCGAGCTTCTACCCGATGGCCCCGAGGGCACCGCACTTCTCGAGGCGTGTGGCGAGGTGCTCGAGAGCCGCGGCCGGCGGCAGATCGAGGTCGATTGGTCCGCCGCGCATCCGGGTGTCTTCAGTATCTCGGTGGCCGCAGCGGGAGAGTACGTCTCGCTGTGGCTCACCGACGTGTCCGGGTATCGCCATGCGGTGCGAGAGGCCGTGGCGGCCGGCGCCGAGCTCGAGAGCATTACCGGGCTCATGCCTGCGGGAGTGACCCGCCTCACGCGGGATATGCGTTACGCATGGGCAAACCCGCGCTTCGGAGAATGGATCGGGCGTTCGCCGGAGGAGCTGGTCGGCCAGAGGATCGAGGACGTGGTCGGTCCGGCGGCGTTCGCGGTGCTCGAGCCGCAGTTCAGACGCGCGCTGGCCGGCGAGCGGGTCGAGTACGAGGCGGAAATCGACTACGGCGAGGCCCGCGGTCGGCGCTGGATTCACGCCAGCTACGTCCCGACCCACGACGCACAGGGTCTCGTCGATGGCTGGGTGGCGGTCGTTCTCGATGTGACCGACAAGAAGCGCCTCGAGCTCGGGCTCGCGCAGGTGCTGGCGGGACTGAGCGAGCTCACGTCCCGGCTGTGGCGCGCACGCACGTTGCAGGAGGGACTGGAGGAGATACTGGCTGCGGTGATCGGGCTGCTCGGGGCGGACAAGGGCAACATTCAGCTGTTGGGTGACAGTGAGCGGCGCGTTCTCACGATTGCCGCTCAGAAGGGGTTCCAGCAGGAGTTCCTCGATTTCTTCCGCGAGGTCTCCACCGCCGACGATTGCGCCTGTGGCCGGTCCCTGCGCAGTGGCGCGCGGGTGATCATCGAGGACATCGAGACGGATCCTGGCTACGCGCAGTTTCGTGGCGTCGGTCGCGCCGCCGGATATCGTGCGGTCGTGTCCACGCTGTTGCTGGGTTTCGACGGCACGCCACTCGGGGTGATCTCCACGCACTTCCGCACCGCGCACCGGCCGAGCGAGGAGGAGCTGCACCGGCTGGATCTGTATCTGCGCCAGGCCGCCGAGTTCATCCAGCATTCGCGCATGGAGCAGGCGGTGCGGCGCAGCGAGCAGGCGCTGCGCGAGGCCGACCGCCGCAAGGACGAATTCCTGGCGCTCATCGCGCACGAGCTGCGCAACCCGCTCGCACCCATCCTCTACTCGTTGGCCGCGCTGAAGAAGACCGAGCACGGTGCGCGGCAGCAATTGCATGCGGAGCAGGTGATCGAGCGACAGGTGTTGCACATGAGCCGGCTGCTCGATGACCTGCTCGATGTGTCGCGCATCACCCGCGGCAGGCTCGAGTTGAAGCGCACTACGGTCGAGCTCGCCGGCGTGCTCGATGCCGCGGTCGAAGCGGCGCGGCCGCTGCTCGATGAGCGGCATCACCGCCTCTCGGTCGAGCTGCCCGAGCAGCCGCTGCGGCTCGAGGGCGATCCCGTGCGGCTCGCCCAGGTGTTCTCGAACCTCCTGATCAATGCGGCGAAGTACACCGACCCGGGCGGACAGGTGCACTTACGGGCGGTGCGCAGTGGCGCGGAGATTGCCGTAGCCGTACGCGACAACGGCGCGGGCATCGCTGCGGAGGTGCTGCCGCGGCTGTTTACGCCGTTCTCGCCTGGTACTGCCTCGGGGCAGTATCCGAGCGGCGGTCTCGGGCTCGGTCTGTCGCTGGTACGGGGACTCGTGGAGCGTCACGGCGGGCGGGTCGAGGCGCGCAGCGCCGGGGTGGGGCAGGGGAGCGAGTTCATCGTGCACCTGCCGCTCGGCGCCTCGGAGCCGCAGGTGCAGCCCTTGCCACCGCCGGCGCCGCAGGCCGCACCCTTCCGCCGGCAGAAGGTTCTGGTCGTCGACGATAATCGCGACGCGGCCGACAGTTGTGGTGCACTGCTCGAGCTGTCCGGTCACGAGGTGCAGACGGCCTACAGCGCGCACGATGGTTACCTGCTCGCGGAAGCGTTTCGTCCGGACGTGCTGCTGCTCGACATCGGCCTGCCCGATGTCGACGGCTACGCCCTCGCGCGCCGCATCCGCGCAATGTACTGGGGACACGATCTCAGGCTGGTCGCTCTCACCGGCTGGGGTCAGGAAGCCGACAAGAGCCGTGCCCGGCAGGCGGGTTTCGACCACCACCTGACGAAGCCCGTGACCTATCAGCAGCTCGATGGGCTGCTGCGGTCCGCCGCCAGCGAGGTACGCTGAAGGTCCCGGGTTGCCCTGGCAATCAAAGCCTTGACAATGACAGCCTAGGCAACTATATTACGCCGCATCCCCCGCATCAGGGGGTCCGGACGCCCCCCGGAGTAGGGATTCACGGAGTGAAAGCGGTGAGCGAGATTTATGACCATGCGACCTTCCAGCCGGGCCGGCATGTCGCTGCGCTGGTGAGCCGCGTCAAGGTGGAGTACATCGCGGCGCTCGACCGGGAGCTGGCGCAGGACAAGCGCCTCGCGCCGCTCGAGATGAGCGCAGCGCAGTACATCATCGTCGCGAATCTGGCGGCGGGCCCGGGCGAGCCGAAATCGGCCGCGGACCTGTGCAAGGTGATCTCTTACGACGCGGGCGCCATGACGCGCATGCTCGATCGCCTGGAGGCCAAGGGGTTGATCCGGCGGACCCGCAGCTCGCAGGACCGGCGGCTCATGAACCTGGAGCTGACCGAGCAGGGGCGCGCGGCTTACCCACGGATGCGCGAGATCTCGATGAGCATCGCCAACCACTTTTTGCACGGTTTCACCAAGGCCGAGGCGCGAGCGCTCGAGGGCTTCCTCGACCGCATGTTGGAGAACGCACAGGGCGTCACGGCGCGGGCGAGCGCCTGAAGTTTTTTTGAGTAGATACTTGCCTAGGCATTATCCGCCGCGGCAGCAACTGGAATGAAGACCAAAGGAAGAGTCATGAGCATGGGGAAGACCAAGGCAGTCCCGAAGACCACCCGCCGCTGGCGGTTGCTCGGCGGGCTGCTTGCAGTCCTGGCGACGGTAGGTGCCGTGTACGGCACGTACTGGGCGCAGGTCTTGCGGTACCGTCAGTCGACGGACGACGCCTACGTAGGCGGGAACGTCGTGCAGATCACGCCGCAGATCTCGGGCACGGTGGTCGCGGTCGGCGCGGATGACACGCAGTTCGTCAAGGCCGGACAACCGCTCGTGCGGCTCGACCCGGCGGATGCGCACGTCGCGCTCGACCAGGCCGAAGCACAGCTCGCGCGCACCGTGCGCGACGTCCGTAATCTCTATGCCACGAGCTCCCAACTCGCCGCCACGGTGCAGATGCGCGAGACCGAGCTCGCTGCCGCGCGCAGCGACCTTGCGCGCCGCCAACAGCTCGTCGTCACTGGTGCCATCTCGGGCGAGGAACTGCAGCACGCCGTCGATGCGGTGAAGACCGCGCAGGCGCAGCTCATTGCAGCCGGGCAGCAGCTCGCGGGCAACCGCGCGCGCGTCGATGGCACTACACTCGAGGATCACCCGCAGGTGCGCGATGCGGCCGCCGCGGTCCGTAACGCCTACCTGACACTCGACCGCACGGAGCTCACCGCTCCAGTGGCCGGGTTCGTCGCGCGCCGCAACGTCCAGCTCGGCCAGCGCGTCAGTCCCGGGGCCCCGCTGATGGCAGTGGTGCCGCTCGATCAGGTGTGGGTAGATGCGAACTTCAAGGAGCCGCAGCTCGCGCACATGCGCATCGGGCAGCCGGTGAGGGTCACCGCCGATCTCTATGGCGGGCACGTGGTCTATCACGGCACGGTGGCCGGCTTCGGCGCCGGCACGGGCGCCGCCTTCTCACTATTGCCGGCGCAGAATGCGACCGGCAACTGGATCAAGATAGTGCAGCGCGTGCCGGTGCGCATTGCGCTCGATCCTCGTGAGATTGCCGCTCACCCGCTGCAGATCGGCCTGTCGATGAAGGCGGAGGTCGATGTGAAGGGTGGCGACAACGGCGCGCGCCTGCCGGCGGTGGCGAGCAACCAGCCGACCTGGACGAGCACGGCACTCGACACGAGCGAGCGCGAAGCGTATGCGCGCGTGCAGGCCATCATCTCCGCCAATCAGTCGACGCCGGGGACAGCGCCGACCGCACGCACATCGCCCGCGATCGTACCTGCGGGCCGACTGGCGGTGAACCTGCCCCTGCCGGGCGCGGCACGGCGCTCGCACTGAGGCCGAGCCGACAGGTCGAGGCGCGATGGCCAACGAGAATGCTGACAGACCGGTGAGCGGCGGCGCTCCGCGGGGAGCGCCGACCGCGCCACCGCCACTCACCGGCGCCACTCTCGCGCTCGGGACCGTGGCGCTGTCGCTCGCCACGTTCATGAATGTGCTCGACACGTCGATCGCCAACGTGTCGCTCCCCGCCATCGCCGGCGACCTGGGCGTTTCGCCCGACCAGGGCACCTGGGTGATCACCTCCTTTGCCGTCGCGAACGGCATCTCGGTGCCGCTCACCGGCTGGCTGACCCGTCGCTTCGGCCAGGTGAAGCTGTTCACCGCGGCGATCGTGCTGTTCGTCATCGCCTCGATGATGTGCGCGCTCGCGCCGACACTGTCGCTGCTGATCCTCGCGCGCGTGTTCCAGGGGGCGGTCGCGGGGCCCATGATCCCGCTGTCGCAGGCGCTGCTGCTCTCGAGCTACCCGAAGAACCGCGCCGGCATGGCACTCGCGATGTGGTCGATCACGACGCTCGTGGCGCCGGTCGTGGGTCCCGTGCTCGGGGGCTGGATCACCGACAACATCTCCTGGCCGTGGATCTTCTACATCAACGTCCCGGTCGGCATCGTCGCAGCGCTCGCCACCTGGGCGATCTATCACAAGCGCGAAACCCCGACCGCCAGGGTGCCGGTCGATGCCATCGGCCTCTCGCTCCTCATCGTCTGGGTCGGCGCGATGCAGGTCATGCTGGATAAGGGCAAGGACCTCGACTGGTTCAATTCCCCGACGATCATCGCGCTCGCCTGCGTGGCGGTGGTCGGATTCGCGATATTCCTGATCTGGGAGCTCACCGAGGAGCATCCGGTCGTCGATCTGTCGCTCTTCAGATCGCGCAATTTCACCGTCAGCACGATCGCGATGTTGTTCGCCTACGGCCTGTTCTTCGGCAACGTGGTGCTGCTGCCGCTGTGGCTGCAGCAGTACATGGGATATACCGCGACGCTGGCCGGCTGGGTGCTGGCCCCGGTCGGATTCCTCGCCATCGTGCTGAGCCCGGTCGTGGGCCGCTACAACGACCGCGTCGATCCGCGCATCCTGGTGACGCTCTCCTTTGCGATATTCGCGCTGGTGCTGTTCATGCGTGCGCGTTTCAACACCGATGCCACGATCGCCACGCTGATGCTGCCGACGGTCATACAGGGCGCGGGGATGGCGGCATTCTTCATTCCACTGGTATCGATCTCGCTGTCAGGAATGGCACCGGAGCGCATCCCGGCGGCATCGGGATTGTTCAACTTCGCGCGCATCACCGCGGGCGCGGTCGGTACCTCGATCACCACGACCCTGTGGGACCGGCGCGCAACGCTGCATCATGCGCAGCTCGTCGAGCGGCTGGGCGCAGGCGACCCCGCGACGGCGGCTGCGCTCGGCACGCTGCACTCCGGAGGACTCAGCGCCGACCAGAGCTACGCGATGCTGAATCACCTGGTCGACACCCAGGCGTTCATGCTCTCCGCGGACGACATCTTCTACGCGTCGGGAATCCTGTTCCTGGTCCTGATCGGCCTGGTCTGGTTCGCGCACCCAGTACGGGGCGCAGGCGGCGCAGCCGCGGCGTCCGGCGCGCACTGAGCGCACGGTGGCACGAGCGCGCGCTCACCTCAGCGGGCGGCGCGCAGCAGCTTCGGCGGCACCAGCCAGCGCAGCTCGCCGTCCCCGGTGCGGGGCGAGCCATGGAACGCGATGAGCGCCACTGCCATCTTGCGCAACTCGAAGGCCGCGCTGCCCGCGCTCCCGGGCAGGCAGACGGCGATCAGGCGCCCGAGATCCGGTTGGTGTCCGACGACCGCGAGACGCTGGCCGCGGGTGCGCGCGAGCAGGGCGAGCAGCTCCTGCGGCGAGCCGCCCGGCAGCAACAGGGGACAGGGGAGCGCCCGCGGCCACCCCGCGTACTGCGTGAGAATGGCGGCGGTCTGCTGGGTGCGCACCAGCGGGCTCGCCAACACGCGTACCGGGCGCACCGCGAGCTTCTTCAGACCTGCGGCCGCGCGCCGGGCACGCATCACGCCGCGCGGGGAAAGCGGGCGCGCACCGTCATCGGGCCAGCGTTTCGCATCGCCCTCGCAGGCGATGGCGTGGCGAACGATGAGCAGCTCCATCATCGGAGGCCGCGGCCGCTCAGTGCTTCAAAGAGCGCGTTTCGGGCTCGGGCGGCTGCCCGGCAAAAGTGGCTTCGGAGGGCGTGATATCGACGGAAACGGCCGATGGCGCGGCGGCGAGCGTGGCGCTCGCCGTCTCGGCGCTGTCGTGCAACGCTCCAAGTCGCGCCCGCAGCGCCTTCCAGCGCCTGCCGCGCACCTTGCGCCACGAGCGCGCGAGGGTGCTGCGGGTCTCCCCGGTCACCTGCGCGTAGTGCTCGGCGAGACGTCCCATGAGGAAGAGCGTCGTGGGCGGAAGACCGCTCGGCGGATCCGCCGCGATAGCGGCTAGGCGGTTCTGTGCCATGCAGGCGTCCTGATGCGCGCCGAGCTTGTCCTGCATACGGCGCAAGGCCTTCAGCATGTCATCCGCAGGTTTCCCGAACATGACGGCGCCGCACTCGGTCGCGTAACGAAGCTGCTTCGCGCGGCGGCGCACCAGGTGGTAGTCCTCCATCGAGGATTTCGGACGGAGCTTACGCACCGACTTGCGCAGCTTGCGGAACCGGCGCCGTACGCGCTCGGGCATCACGACCATCGCCGGATCGGCGCCATTCCCGGCGCCGTGCTCGGCGTTCGTTGCCTGCGTCAGCGTTTCCAGCCAGCGGCGCGTGGGCTCGGCGTCGAGGCTGCGAACCATGCGTGACCGCGCCCGCGACCGCTCCCGCTCGAGGAGCGCCCGCAACGGCTCCGCCGCGGCACGCTCCTCCTCGGGAAGATGCGCGCAGTAATGGGCGAGCTCGCTGAGCTCCACATCGAGGTCGCGTGCCCCGCCGAGGCTGCGCAGAATGGCTTTGGTCGGCTTGCGCGCGCGCACGAGCGCCGCGGGCAGCTGGCGCCTGAACAGTCCGAGCGTGGCATCGATGCGCCGCGCGGTGACGCGCAGCTGGTGCAGGGCTTCCGGATCCTCTCCGAGGCGCGCCCCCGGCTCATGCCGGCGCCAGGCAGCGAGCAGGCGGCGCAGCTCCGCGAGCGCCATGGCCGGCGCAGAGGTCGTGAGATCGAAGGCGTCGGCGCCCTCGGCCGGCACGGACGCCGCCGCGGGCGTCGGATCGGCTTTGCCAGCGTCTATCTGCTCTGGCTCCGGGGGGTCCGTGGGTAACTTCATGCCGGGTGGTAATAGCCGCTGGCCATGTCACCGCAGTGTAACAAAGCGGCAGGAGGCTCGTGACAGCCTGCAGGCCGCGGCGTCAGGGCTTCCGCTCGGCAATACTTCCCCCGGGACGGCGGAGCAGCGGAAATTGACGCTCCTTGAGCCGCTTACGTATGATTCGCGCCCCCGTGCGGCGGGGCCGGCTAGGGGCGCTTTGGGGTCGTGCCCGTAGCTCAGGCGGATAGAGCATCGGCCTTCTAAGCCGAGGGTCGCAGGTTCGAGTCCTGCCGGGCACGCCAGCCGCGCGATGAGGGACGGACGGTGGACGTAGCTCAGTTGGTAGAGCCCCGGGTTGTGATCCCGGTTGTCGTGGGTTCGAGTCCCATCGTCCACCCCAATTCTGGAATTGGAGAACGGGCCGTTAGCTCAGCTGGTAGAGCAGGAGACTCTTAATCTCTTGGTCGTAGGTTCGATCCCTACACGGCCCACCAAATTCAAAGACTTAGAGCACAGTCGGAGATCCGGGAATCAACGGCGGCCTTGACTATCAGGGGACTCCTAGAAACCAACTCCTGCCGAAATCTGCAGTGAGTAACCCTGATACGTCCACCGGTTTGAGAATTCGTCAAAGTACTTCAGGCTCAGGGTCACTTT
>DASQRV010000268.1:0-2599 GCA_035642735.1 Steroidobacteraceae bacterium | reverse complement strand
GCCGAGGACAGCAGTTGCGACACGGTCGCGATGAGCTCGGTCGAGCTGTCGCGGCTCGCCTCGAACTGCCGGCGGATCTCGGCGGTTGCCGTCTCATCGAGTGGGCGCAGCTGCAGCAGCGTGTCGACGAAGAAGCGGTAGCCCTTGTCGGTGGGCACCCGTCCCGCGGAGGTATGGGGTGAGGCGACGAATCCGAGCTCCTCGAGATCCGCCATGACGTTGCGGATGGTCGCCGCGGAAAGCTGCAGTCGCGATTCCCGCGACAGCGCCCGCGAGCCGACCGGCTGGCCGTCGCGGATGTAGCACTCGATCAGCGTGCGCAGCAGCTGCTGCGCGCGCTCGCCGAGGTGCTCGTCCCGGGCATCGTGCGTCATACAGCCCGGAAAGCTAGCTTTCGCGCCGGGAGACCGTCAAGCAACGAACACATGCCAGCCCGCCAGATGCCTTCAGATGTGTGACCGGTGGCATTGGCTCCGGCCTCACCCAGCGTGTTACAAAGGCGCGCCTCACGAGGGCGAGGACAGATCGAAGGGCGGCGGGCAGATGGGCTTTCCGGTGCGCACCTGTGCCTTGGTCGGCCGATTCGCGGATCCGCGCATCGCGGAGAGCGTCGGCGCGCTGCTGCCACACCTCAAGAGCCGCGGCGTGCAGGTGCTGGTGAGCGAGGATGCGGAGCTCCCGGCCGACGCTCCGGTGACCCGCGTGCCGGAGCACGCCATGGCCGAGCGGGCGGACCTCATGATCGCGGTCGGCGGCGATGGGACGCTGCTCTACGGGGCGCGCCTGGTGGCGCGGCACGAGGTGCCGCTGGTCGGCGTGAACCGCGGCCGCCTCGGGTTCCTGACCGACGTCATGCCCCAGGACATGCTGCAGTCGGTCGACGCGGCGCTTGCCGGTGAGCTCGAGGCCGACCGGCGCCCCCTGCTCACCGCGCGGCTGCACCGCGCAAGCGGCGCGGTGGCGCAGTCCTTCGCGCTCAACGATGTGGTCATGCAGAAGCACGACACCGGTCGCACGCTCGACTTCGAGACACGGATCGATGGCGCCTACGTCAATACCCACGATGGCGATGGCATCATCGTCGCGAGCCCGACGGGCTCGACCGCGTATGCGCTGTCCTGCAATGGCCCGATCATCGAGCCGCACCTGCCGGCGCTGGTGATCGTGCCGATCTGCGCGCACATCCTCTCCGATCGCCCGATCGTGGTGGCTGCACAGTGTGTGGTCGAGGTGGTGCTGCTCCAGCGTCCCGACACCCAGGCCAACGTCACCTGCGACGGGGCGCTGCTCGGTGCCCTCAGCCCGGCCGACCGCCTCGAAGTGACGACCGCCAGCGAACAGGTGACGCTCCTCCACCCGCCCGGCCATGATTACTACCGGCTGCTGCGCTCGAAGCTCCACTGGGGGCGCGGCAGCTACGAGCACTGAGCATGCTGACGCACCTGCAGATACGCGACTTCGCCATCATCGATGCCGTGGAGCTCGAGCTGCACTCCGGACTCACCGTGCTCACCGGAGAGACCGGCGCCGGCAAGTCGATCGTCGTCGATGCGCTGCAGCTGCTCGCCGGCGGCCGGGCAGGCGCGGAAGTGGTGCGCCATGGCGCCGAGCGCGCCGAGATCGCCGCGACCTTCGAGCTCAGCCAGGCGCCGCGTGAGCTCAAGCAGTGGCTCGAAGAGCAGTCCCTCGGCGGCGGCACCGAGCTCGTCGTGCGCCGCGTGGTCGGGAACGACGGTCGCTCGCGTGCCTATCTCAATGGACAATCGGTGCCCGTGCAGCTGCTGCGCGAGGCCGGCAGCATCCTCATCGATATCCACGGGCAACACGAATTCCAGTCTCTCACCCGCAGCGCCGCGCAGCGCGAGCTGCTCGATGGCTACGGTTCGCTCGTCGCGAGCGTCGGTCAGGTCGGGATCGCCCATCGCGTCTGGCTCGAGCTCCTCAACCGCACGCTGGCTCTCGAGGGCCAGGCGCGCGATCGCGACGCGAAACTCGAGCTGCTGCGCTATCAGGTGCGCGAGCTCAACGCCCTGCAGCTCAGGCCGGGCGAGGCCGAGGCACTCACCGAGGAGGCCGGGCGTCTGGCCAATCGCGAGCGGCTTGCGGCCGGCGCGCAGGCTGCGCTCGCCGGGCTCTACGAGCAGGACCATCAGAGCGCGCACGGCATGGTGAGCCGTGTGCTGCAGTCTCTCCGCGCCCTCGCCGCGCTCGATTCGAAGCTCACCGCAGTGTTGCCGCTGCTCGAGGAGGCCGCCGTGCACGTACGCGAAGCGGCACGCGAGCTCGAGCGCTATCGCGAGTCACTCGAGCTCGACAGCGGGCGCCAGGAAGAGGTGCAGCGGCGGCTCGCCGCCGTCGAGGAGCTCGCGCGCAAGCATCACGTGGCGCCCGCGGAGCTGCCCGCACAGGCCGCGCGTCTCGTTACCGAGCTCGGGACGCTCGAGCGCGCCGACACCGATCTCGCCGATCTGCGGCGCGAGCTCGCCGCAGCACTGCAGGGCTACCGCGCGCAGGCGCAGCAGCTCTCGGGCAAGCGGATGGCGACGGCGCGCGTGCTCGCGCGCGACATCAGTGCACGCATGCAGACCCTCGGCATGGC
>DASQRV010000267.1:0-3907 GCA_035642735.1 Steroidobacteraceae bacterium | reverse complement strand
CGCCGTGGCGCTCGCGGCGCCTCCGCAGCCTGCGCCGGCACCGCCAGCGCCATCAGCGGCCGCTGCGCGCGTTGCCGCGGTGCCGCCGGAGTCGGCCTGGACGTCGGCCGCGGCGCTCGCGACCGCCTCTCCGCTCGGACGTCTGCGAAGTGCGGAGTCGCAGGCCGAGGAGGGACTAGCCGCCCCACAACCCGTACCCCCCGGACGCGAGCCCGTAACCGGGGGGGAGCGCCAGGAAATGGCGCGCGTCGACGCCGAGCTCCTCGACCAGCTGTTGAACATCTCGGGCGAGGCGAGCATTGCGCGCGCACGCCTCGAGCAGCAGCTCGGGTCCTTCGATTTCAACCTCGGCGAGCTGTCGCGCACAGTGACGCGGCTCAAGGAACAGCTGCGCAGCCTCGAGATCGAGACCGAGGCGCAGATCCTGCACAAGCACGAGGACGAGGGCGCACACCGCAGCGAATTCGACCCGCTCGAGCTCGACCGCTACTCCTCGATCCAACAGTACTCGCGCGCGCTCGCCGAGACCGCCAACGACGTCGCGAGCATCCAGCAGCTGCTCGAGAATCTCGCCAAGGACACGCAGAACCTGCTGCAGCAGCAGGCGCGCACCATCACCGAGCTGCAGAACGGTCTGATGCGCACGCGCATGGTGCCCTTCCAGCGCCACGTTCAGCGGCTCGCGCGCATCGTGCGTCAGGCCGCCGCCGACACCGGCAAGCGCGCCGAGCTCACCGTCGAGGGCGCCTCCGGCGAGCTCGACCGTCAGGTGCTCGAGCGCATGTTGCCGCCGTTCGAGCACATGCTGCGCAACGCCGTGGTGCACGGCATCGAAAAGCCCGACGAGCGCATCAAGCGCGGCAAGCCGGACACCGGCCACATCGTGCTCGAGCTCCATCGCGAGGGCGCGGAAGTCATGGTCCGCCTCACCGACGACGGCGGCGGCATGAACCTCAAGGCGATCCGCGATAAGGCCCAGGCACTCGCACTCATCGGTGCGGGGCAGACCCTCAGCGATGAGGAAGCGATGCAGCTCATTCTCGAGCCGGGCTTCTCCACCGCGGGCGCCATCACGCAGCAGGCCGGGCGCGGCGTGGGCATGGACGTGGTGGCGACCGAGATCAAGCGGCTCGGTGGTGCGCTCCACATGGAGACCAAGGCCGGCGAGGGGACGGTATTCACCATTCGGCTGCCGCTGACGCTCGCGATCAGCCACGCGCTGGTGGTGCGCACGGGCGAGGAGTACTACGCGTTGCCGCTGCCGACGGTGGAGGGCGTGCTGCGGCTGTCCAAGGCGGAGGTCGCCGCGCATCTCGGGCGCGACGCCGGCGCCTTCGACTACGCCGGTCAGAAGTATCGCTTCCAGCACCTCGCGACCTTCGTCGGGCTCACCCCGTCCGAGCTTCCCGGACAGGACGTCACCATCCCCGTGGTGCTGGTGCGCGCGGGTGAGCATTCCACCGGGATCGTGGCGGATGAACTGGTCGGCAGCCGCGAGATCGTGGTGAAGTCGGTCGGTCCGCAGATCTCCGGCATCCGCGGCATCTCCGGCGCCACCATCCTCGGTGATGGCCGCATCGTCATCATTCTCGACATCGGCGCCCTGGTGCGTGCCGAGTGGCGTACCCGCGCGCAGGCGCCGGCACCGGTGCCGAAGGAGCGCGGCGACCGCCGCATCTTCGCCATGGTGGTGGACGATTCCATCACCGTGCGCCGTGTGACGCAGCGGCTGCTCGAGCGCAACGGTATGCGCGTGCTGACGGCACGCGACGGCATGGACGCGGTGGCGCTACTGCAGGACAACGTGCCGGATGTGATCCTGCTGGACATCGAGATGCCGCGCATGGACGGTTACGAGGTCGCCGCACACGTGCGCAACGACCCGCGCCTGAAGGAGGTGCCGATCATCATGGTCACCTCCAGAGTCGGTGAGAAGCACCGCGCACGCGCCATCGAGCTCGGCGTCGATGACTACCTCGGCAAGCCCTACCAGGAAGCGCAGCTGCTCGACGCAATCACACCGCTCGTCGAGCGGCGCCGCGCGGCTGTGCTCAACCAGGCGTACGGGAGCTGAGTCGTGTCCGAACGCGTCGCCGAGATCTACAGCCTGCTCGTGCCGCTCGCCGAAGGACGGCTCATCGTGCCGCGCTCCTGTGTCGCCGAGGTGATCGGCTTCCAGGCGCCTTCGGAGATGACCGGCGCGCCGCCGTGGTACGTCGGCACGGTGCCGTGGAACGGCAAGGCGGTGCCGCTCGTGTCATTCGAGGGGGCCTGCGGGCAGTCGATCCCGCCGGCGAGCGGCCGCACGCGCATCGTCGTCCTGCATGCGCTCGGCACCCGCGTGGAGAGCGGCAACTTCGCGCTCATCTCGCAGGGCTTTCCGCAGCTGGTGCGTGTCAGCTCGGACGTGGTGCGCCCCGACAACTCGCGCGTTTTCCCCGAGCGTACGCCCATCATCTGCCAGATCCGGATGGTGAACGAGACGCCACTGGTTCCGGACCTCGAGCGGCTCGAAGAGATGATCGCGGACGAAACCAGCATTGGTACGGCGGCCTAGTGGGGTCGGAATTTCGCGGGGTGCTCTAGCGCCGCTTCGGGAGAGTGTCCATGCCGATAGCTGTCACGCTTGCCTTGCTGGTGTTCTGGGTGGTGATCGCGTATCGCCAGTATCAACGCGGCGACATGCTCCTCGCCGGGATTTTTCTGTTCGTGGGCATCGCGCTCACCATCTTCCGCATACGGCAGGCACAGAGCCGCAGCCAGCGAGTGACTCCGGGCGCAAGCCAGGATTCCAAGCCGCAAGATCCAATCGGCAAATAGTCAGCCGGTGGAACGGCATCAGCCGCCCATCGGTGTCGGGAATGCCGTAAGGGGGTTTAAGCTCCGCTGGCGGTCATACCCGTGCAGCAGGAGGACATATGCTCAAGTACGCGCTGTGGGTACGCCTCGAAGCCAAGCCCGGCAAGGAAAAGGCGGTCGCCGATTTTCTCAACAGCGGTCTGCAGCTCGCGATGCAGGAGACGCGCACGCCGGTGTGGTTCGCGCTGAAACTCGGGCCGACGACCTTCGGGGTGTTCGACGCGTTTGCCGACGAGGCAGGCCGACAGGCACATCTCAGCGGCCCGATCGCACAGGCGCTGATGGCGAAGGCGCCGGAGTTGCTCGCCACGCCGCCCACGATCGAGTCGGTCGAGGTCCTCGGATCGAAGGTCAGCGCGTGAGCGGTGGCGACGCCTTGCGGCGCCCCGCGAAATTTCGCGGGGCGCTTCAGGGATCGCCGAACTCGCTCTGCTGTAGTGTGAGCGACGCGATGGCGGCGAACGCCATGGCGCCCGGAATAAGTCAATCCGGAATAAGTTAACAGCGGCTCGCACGCCGCACATCATCGGTGCCGCTGACATCAGCGCCACCCTGCTGTGGGCTGGAACGACTCTGCGTATCTGGTACTCTGCGACCCCCCGCTTGCGAAGTGGGGCCGAAAGCCCTTAGAGGCTCGCGAGAACTCTTTTTCACGGGGATCATAGAGATGACTACTCGAAACTGTCTTTCGACGGGGATGCTCACTCTGTTTCTGACGCTCGGCTCGTCGTACGCGGCCGCCGGGGATCACTTCAAGGCGCTGGGTCCGGACAAGGCTCAGGCCGCAAGCGATGACTCGCTGTTCTATCCCAACCAGTTCGAAGCGGCCGCCGCCGCACGACCGGATCCCAACGGTCTGGTTCTCTTCTCGATGTGCCGCCGCGCACCGTTCACCTCCACCACGCTGTACGCGCCGCTGTCCGGTGGCAACGCCGACGCGGTAGTCGGGGACACGACTTTCGCACTGGTGGACGGCACCCAGTGTTACAACCCGCAGAACGAACAGAATATCGTCGTCAACCCAACCAACAGCCTGAACGTCGTCACT
>DASQRV010000266.1:0-4008 GCA_035642735.1 Steroidobacteraceae bacterium | reverse complement strand
CCGCAGCGCATCGGCGTCGAGCTGGCGGCCGACCCGCTCGTCGGGCCGCTGCTGCGGGCGCGTTCTGGGCTGCGTATTCCCGGGGTCTGGGATCCGTTCGAGTGCGCGGTGCGCGCGGTACTCGGGCAGCAGGTAAGTGTTGCCGCCGGCCGCACTCTTGCGGTGCGACTGGTGGAGCGCCTGGGTGCCGCCATCCGCGGCGGCAGCGACGGGCTCACGCACCTCTTCCCCGATGCCGCGACGCTCGCCGCGGCGCCCCTCGAGGGTCTCGGCATGACGCGCTCGCGGGAAGCCACGCTCCGTGCGCTCGCGCGCGCGGTATTGGAGCGGCGAATCGACTTCAGTGCGGCGCCCGAGGAGGTCGTCGCGGCGCTGGCCGCGCTCCCGGGAATCGGCAGCTGGACAGCGCAGTACGTGGCGCTGCGAGCGCTCGGTGAGCCGGACGCCATGCCGACGGGGGATCTGGTGCTGCGGCGCATGGCTGCATCGGGGGAGCGGCTGTTGAGCGCGCGCGAGCTCGAGGAATGTGCGCGCGCCTGGCGGCCGTGGCGCGGCTACGCGGTCATGCATTTGTGGCACGCGGCCGCCGCCGCGCGCGCACTCGGCACGCGGCCGGTAGCCAACGATGAGGTCGCCGCTCGCCGCGCAGCGTCGCGAACCGCGAGGCACGCATGAAGTACTGGCACGAGATCGATTCGCCGGTCGGGCCGCTGTTGCTCTCGGGCACCGCGCAGGCACTCACCGGTGTGCATTTCCAGGCGGGCCCGTACCCGCAGCGTCCGGCCAAGGAGTGGCGCCACGAGGCGGCACCGTTCGGGCGCGTGCAGATCCAGCTCATGGAGTATTTCTGCGGCAGGCGCCGCACGTTCGAGCTGCCGCTCGCCCCAAGGGGCACACCGTTTCAGCTGCGGGTGTGGCGTGCGCTGGGCATGATTCCCTGGGGCGAGACGCTCTCCTATGGAGAGCTGGCACGGCGGCTGGGACTCCTCAACGGCGCCCGCGCGGTCGGTCTGGCGAACGGCGCCAATCCACTGCCGATCGTGGTGCCGTGTCATCGGGTCATTGGTTCCGACGGCGCCCTCACGGGTTTCGGTGGCGGGCTGGACATCAAGCGCTCACTGCTCGCGCTCGAGGGTGCGGCGTGCGCCGTGGACCTGTTCGCGGCCGAGGAACGGGCCGCCTTCGCTCGACAACCCGGGGTCCGCAGCCGCTAGCGCACCCGACGAATGCCGGCTGCCGCTAGGGAGCGGTCGCGTCCGCCGGCGCGCGGGTCCAATTGAGATCGGTGCCCTCGCGACGGTCGGCAAACCCAGCGACGCGGCCATCGGCGGAGCGCAGGAAAATCCGCCGGGTACGCGGATGGCCCGGTGTAAAGAACACATCACCGCTTTCGGGCAGCAGCAGCTGCGGTGTGCGGCCGGGACGCTCCGCCACGAGGTGATCGCCGTCCTGGCGGATCGTCTGCCGCGTGATCGCGCTCAGGCTGTAGGTGCCGGCGTAGTCCGCCAGAGCACCCGCGGCGCCGCCGCGCGGCGGGTCCAGCGGTATGGCGTACACCTGCGCGGCAACCAGCCGCCAGCCTTCCGCGGTAGCGCGCCAGGTGTCGCTGCCCCGGTAGCGCGCGTGCAGCTCGTGTCCCTCGATCGTCTCGTGCTCGTCCATGAGGTAAGTCGTGACCGCGAAACTGCCGAAGTCGGTGCAGCGGAACTCCTCCACCACGATCCAGCCACTCGAGCCCGCCGGGAGCGGCTTCATCCCATCGAGCAGCTGCGCGCGGCTCTTCACCTCGTTGTCCTCGGTGACGTAGGTCAGCGATGGATCGGAGTAGTGCTCCCACACGGCGCGCTCGCCGGGCGCGAGCGCGTCGACCAGGGCCTGGGTCGTACGCTGGAGTGTCGCGCTCGTCGTTGCCGTGCGGGCCGCACCTTCTGCGGCACCGGCGGCCGCGCCGCCGCCGCCGGCAGCCGTGCCAACCAACACCGCCAGCACCCCGGTGACCGCCGCTCGCCGCAACCCGATCATGCGTAGACTCCCGCGCAGCGCTGCACCATCGCCTGGCTGCACCTGGCTTCAAGGCTAGGAAATACGGCTGGCATCCTCAAGAGCGGCGTGGCACTGTCTGCGCCGACTCGCACGGGGAGCGCGGCAGGATGAGAATTTCACGCTTCGAAGTCCAGGTCCTGGCGCTGCGGGTGACGCCGTGAATCGACGTGAGTTCGCAGGTGCCCTGGGGAGCGCCGCGGTGCTCGGTGCGCTGCTGCCGGCGGCGCGCGCGATCGGTGCCGCTGCGGGCGATACGGTTGGAGTGAGCGATGCGGCGCGCAGCCTCTACGCCAGCTCTCTGATTCTCGACTGCAATTCGTCGCCGCCACTGCCCGACCGGTTGCCGATGTCGCAGCCCGACCTCGATCTCGTGCGAGGCAGCGGTATCGATGTCATCAAGCTGTCGCTCGGGGGAATCAAGGATGACTTCGCGCACACCGTCGCCGAGATCGGCCAGGTACAGCAGTTGATCGAGGTGCACCCCGACTACTTCACTCAGGTACGCAGCGCCGCGGACATGGCGCGCGCGCAGCGCGAACGGAAGCTCGGAATCATCCTCTCGTTTGAAAGCGCGGAGATGCTCGGTGGTCAGCTGAGCTCGCTCGAGGTGTTTCGCGACCTCGGGGTGCGCGTCATGCAGCTGTCCTACAACCGTACATCGCCGTTCGCCGCCGGCGTCATGGAGCCGAATGGCGGAGGCCTCACCGCGCTCGGACGCGAGGCGGTCCGTGAAATGAATCGCCTCGGAATCGCCGTCGACTTGAGTCACGCCAACCCGGCGACCACCACCGACGTGCTGATCCTTTCGTCCGCGCCGCCCGTCATGACGCACGCCGGCTGCGCCGCTGTGCACGCCCATCCGCGCAACAAGACCGACGAGCAGTTGCGTGCACTCGCCGCGAAGGGCGGGGTGGTCGGCATCTACGACCTGCCTTACCTCAGCGCCTCGCCCCACCAGCCCACGGTCGATGACTACATGGCGCACCTCGGGCACGCGCTCGGCGTAGCTGGCGAGGACCACGTCGGCATCGGGAGCGATGTCGGCATCGAGCCGTTCGACAGCTCGCCGGCGGGCATGGCGGAGTATTCCCGAGAGCTCGCCGAGCGCCGCGCCGCGGGACTTTCGGCTCCCGAGGAAGACCGGCCGACCTACGTGGCCGGGCTCAACGTGCCACGCCGGATCGAGATCATTGCGGACCGGTTGCTCCAGCGCGGCTACTCGGCCGCGGCCACCGAGAAGGTGCTGGGCGCCAATTTCGCCCGCGTGTTCACCCAGATCTGGGGCTGACGGGCAGCGTCGCAGCGCCGGGCGCCCCGCGCGCTGCAGTGTCGCGCGAGGCTGCCCGGCTCGTACCTTCAATGATGCAACAGGTTGAGCGTATTGCTGCCGTCGTCGACGAAGTAGACCCCGGCCGCCGGATCGAACACCAGGCCAAACAGTGTGCCGGCGCCCGGCAGTGAGCCCGGTACCGGGGTGTTATCGAGCTGCTTCCTGGCGACTTGCATTCCATGCGGCGAGATCTCGGTGATGAAGCCATCGCTGCTGTTGACGGTCAGCACGGTGCCGCTCGGCGTAACGACGAGTCCCAGAGGTCCATTCAGGCTTCCACCGGAGCTCAGCGTGCGGCCGATCCCCGCGGAAGTGGTGCGCGTGAGCGCGCGATCAATCACCGCGACGCGGCTGCTGAGCGTGTCGGCCACGTATAACAGCGAGCTGTCGTGGTGGTCGCCGTCCCGATCGCCCTCGTGATGGGCGCAGTCGTCGCCATCGCCTTCGCAGCTGGCGCGCAGTCCTACGCCCGTCGGGCCGATGACCAGCGCCGCCGGATCGGTGCGCTCCGGAAACCCTGAGCCGATTATGGTGATCGACTCCAGCGCCGGCATTTGACCCTGCAAGTTCAGGTTCAGCCGAGTGACCGTACCGCCGTGCACAACGGCGCCCCCGGCGGATAGCGTGCCATTCAA
>DASQRV010000265.1:0-4990 GCA_035642735.1 Steroidobacteraceae bacterium | reverse complement strand
CCTCAGGTCATCCGTGTCGCGCAGCGTGCGGCAGACGCGCAGCAGCGCCGCCGCCTCGACCTCGTAGGCGAGCTCCTGGGCGCGCGATGGCAGGCGCCGCACGCTGCCCTCGAGCTGCGCGTCAACCTTGCCTGCGAGTGCTTCGATGCGCTCGCTCACCTGCTCAACCTCTCATATGCACTTATCTGGCGATGGCGCCGGTACGGGCGATCTTCTTCTGCAACTGCACGATGCCGTAGATCAGCGCCTCCGCCGTCGGCGGGCACCCCGGGACGTAGACATCCACCGGCACGATGCGGTCGCAGCAGCGCACCACCGAGTAGGAATAGTGGTAGTAACAGCCGCCGTTGGCGCACGAGCCCATGGAGATGACCCAGCGCGGTTCGGCCATCTGGTCGTACACCTTGCGCAGCGCCGGTGCCATCTTGTTGACCAGCGTCCCCGCCACGATCATGACGTCCGACTGCCGCGGGCTCGGGCGGAAGACCACGCCGAAGCGATCCAGGTCGTAGCGCGAGGCGCCGGCGTGCATCATCTCCACCGCGCAGCAGGCGAGGCCGAATGTCATCGGCCACAGGCTCCCGGTGCGCGCCCAGCTGATGAGATCGTCGACGCGTGCGGTGAGGAAGCCGCGCTGCGCAAAGCCCTCGACGCTCTCGACGCTTTCCGCCGCTAGTCCCAATCGAGCGCTCCCTTCTTCCACTCGTAGATGAAGCCGACCACGAGGATGACGAGGAAAATCGCCATCGCCGCAAGTCCAAGCGCGCCGATCTTCCCGAGCGCGACCGCCCAGGGAAACAGGAACGCGATCTCGAGATCGAAGACGATGAAGACGATCGCCACCAGGTAGTAGCGTACGTCGAACTTGCTGCGCGCATCCTCGAAGGCGTCGAAGCCGCACTCGTAGGGCGAGAGCTTCGCCGGGTCGCTATGAAAGCGCGAGAAATAGCGCCCGATCCCTGTGCCGAGCACGAGCAGCACGGCTGCCAAGGCCGCGGCGACGGTCAGGAAGATCAGTATCGGCAGGTAATTCGACAGCATGCGCCCAGCGTGCGTAAAAAAGGCAGATCGGACGCGACCTGCCCCTCGTTCAAGGGGCCGCATTGTAGCAGCGCAGTTGGTTTTTTTCGGGTTGATGAAGCATCAACCGACTCCCGCCAGGCTTGACCTCGGCGGTATTTCGTGCCTGCGCTCTGTTGGTGCCGACGGTCGGATTCGAACCGACACGCCTTGCGGCGCTAGCCCCTCAAGCTAGTGTGTCTACCAATTCCACCACGTCGGCAATATCGCATCCGCATCGCCCCGGCAGGGCGATCTCACTTCGGTACCGGTACCGGAGCCGGTACCGGTGCCGGTGCCGGCGCAGGCGTCGGCGCCGGGCTCTGTGCCGGTGCCGCGGGCGGCGCTGTAGCGGGCACCGATGACGGCGCGGAGCTGCCGGCCGCGGGCGCAGGTTTCGGCTGAGGCGTGGCGGCCTCGTCGAGAATCGTCTTTTGTGCCTCCTGCTGTTTGCTTGCGGAGGTCCCGAGGTACGCGAGCGCCAGGCTGTTGATCATGAAGATCGCCGCGAACACGGCGGTTGCACGCGACAGCGCCGTCGTCGCGCCGCGGGCGCCGAACACGGTCCCGGAGGCGCCGGCACCAAAGCCCGCGCCCGCTTCGGCGCCCTTGCCGCGCTGAAGCAGCACGAGGCCCACGATCACGAACGACGCGAACACCTGTACGCAAGTCAGAATCAAACGCAACATTGCAAAAACTCACTCATACCTTGGCGCGCGCAGCGCCCAGGATCGCCAGAAACTCATCCGCCTTGAGCGAAGCGCCACCGATCAGCCCGCCGTCCACATCCGGCATCGCGAACAGTTCCGCCGCATTGCCCGCCTTGACGCTGCCGCCGTAGAGAATGCGCGTCGCGGCGGCAATTTTAGCATCCCGCTCGCCGATCCGGGCCCGAATGAAGGCGTGCACCTCCTGCGCCTGATCGGGGCTCGCATTACGCCCGGTGCCGATCGCCCAGACCGGCTCGTAAGCGATCACGCCCTCGGCGAGCGCGCCGGCCCCCGAGAGCTCGAGCACCGCATCGAGCTGACGCGCAATCACCTCGCGCGTACGGGCAGCCTCACGATCGGCGAGCTGCTCGCCGATACACAGGATCGGCACCAGGCCCCTGGCATGCGCGGTGGCGAATTTGCGCGCGACCAGCTGGTCGTTCTCGCGATACAGCAGCCGTCGCTCGGAGTGCCCGACGATCACGTACCCGCAGCCGACATCCTTCAGCATCGCGGCCGAGATCTCGCCGGTAAATGCGCCGTGGGTGTCGGCGCACACATCCTGCGCGCCGAGGCTGAAGGCCGAGTCCCGCAGCAGCCGCCAGGCCTCGTACAGGTAAACGAACGGCGGACAGATGACGCAGGCCGCCTCCGGCGACTCCGGACAGCCCGCCAGCAGGTCCTCGATGAGCCGCGCGGTTTCGCTGCGCGAGCCGTGCATCTTCCAGTTTCCGGCAACGATCGGTCGGCGCATCAGCGAAATCGGCCTCGGGCCTTTCCCCGTGGGGTTCAAAAAGGGCGCGGGATGATAGCCATGCGAGCAGGGGCGCGCAACGCCACGGTGCACGGAAAGCGACCCACCACCGGCACGGCCCCTGTTTACGCCAGGGTTCGGTGAGCGCTCAGGCCGCGGCGCGCTTCACGATCTCGGCGAGCTCGGTAGCCGCGGCGCGTGTTTCGGCCTCTTCGCGGCCCTCCACCATGACACGGATCACGGGCTCGGTACCGGAGGCCCGCAGCACCACGCGGCCCTCGCCTCCGAGCTGCTGTTCGATGCGCGTGACCGCCTGCTGGATCAGGGGCACGTCGTTCGGGTCGAAGCGACTCGCCACCGTCACATTGACCAGGATCTGCGGGAACTTGCGCATCGCGGAGGTGAGTTCCGCGAGCGAGCAGCCGGTCTGCTTCATGACCGCCAGCACCTGCAGCGCCACCACCAGTCCGTCACCGGTCGTGGTCTTGTCGAGGCACAGGATGTGGCCGGAGGTCTCGCCGCCGAGCACACCCTGGGTGTCACGCAGCATCGACAGCACGTAGCGGTCGCCGACCGCCGCGCGACGGAATTCGATCCCCGCCGAGTGCAACGCGACCTCCAGACCCAGATTGCTCATCACCGTCCCCACCACCGGCCCGCGCAGCGTCCCGGACTGCTGCAGCGAGCGGGCGATGACGTAGAGCAGCTGGTCACCATCGACGATCCTTCCCAGGTGATCGACCATCACCAGGCGGTCGCCATCGCCATCGAGCGCGAGTCCCACGTTGGCCCGTACGCCCGGCACCGTGAGCTGCAACAGGTCCGGGGCCATCGATCCGCAGCCATCGTTGATGTTGCGACCGTTCGGTGAGCAGCCGATCGGCACGATCTCGGCACCGAGATCCGCGAGGATGCGCGGCCCGACCTTGTAGGCGGCGCCGTTGGCGCAGTCGATCACGATCTTGAGGCCCGACAGATCGAGCCCCGGCGGCAGGGTGGAGGCGCAGAACTCCTGGTACAGGGTGCGCTCGCGATCGACGCGGGTGGCGCGGCCCAGGTCGCGCGAAGCGCGGGTGAGTGGCGCGTGCTCCAGCTCGGTCTCGATGCGCTCTTCCAATGCGTCGGAGAGCTTGCCGCCCGAGGCATCGAAGAACTTGATGCCATTGTCATCGTAGCGATTGTGCGAGGCGCTGATCACCACGCCGAAGTCGCAGCTGAAGCGCCGCGTCATGTAGGCGATGCCGGGCGTCGGCAGCGGGCCGATCAGCATGGCGTGGACGCCGGCCGCCACGAACCCGGCCTCGAGCGCCGATTCGAACATGTAGCCCGAGAGCCGCGTGTCCTTGCCGATGAGCACGGTACCGCCCTGCGGCGCGAGCACGCGCGCGGCGGCGCTCGCGAGCTGGAGCGCGAAATCCACCGTCATCGGGTGCTCGCCGACCCGCCCTCTGACGCCATCGGTGCCGAAATATCGTCGACTCATCTCACCCCCCATCCTAGCCGCTCAACGGCCGCGGTCACCTTCAGGGCGTCGACCGTTGCGGCCACATCGTGCGCGCGGATGATGCGCGCACCCCTCTGCGCCGCGAGAACCGCGAGCGCCACGCTGCCGTACACGCGCTCCCCGGGTGGCCGCCCCGTCAGTGTGCCGACCGTCGCCTTGCGCGACAACCCGACCAACAGCGGCGTGCCATCCACGGCGAGGTCCGCGAGGTGCCGCAGCAGTGTCAGATTGTGCTCCAGGTTCTTGCCGAACCCGAATCCGGGGTCGACGGTGAGGCGTGCAGCTTCGATCCCCGCGCTGCGACAGGCGGCAACGCGGGCGGCCAGGAACGCGCGCACCTCGCCGACGACGTCGGCGTAGTGCGGCGCGACCTGCATGGTGCGCGGCTCGCCCTGCATGTGCACGAGACACACGCCGCAGCCGCTCGCCGCGGCCGCCTCCAGAGCCCCGGGCGCGCGCAGCGCCCGGACGTCGTTGATGAAGCCGGCGCCTGCCGCTGCGGCGGCACGCATCACCTCGGGTCTGCTGGTGTCGACCGAGATCACCGCCGCGCTGGCGGACCGCAGCCGCTCGATGACCGGCAGCACCCGCTGCAGCTCATCTCGCAGGCTCACCGGCTGCGCACCCGGCCGGGTCGACTCCCCGCCCACGTCGATGAGCGCGGCACCCTCGGCCGCCATGCGCAGCCCCGCTTCCACCGCGGCGTCGACGGACGCAAAGCGCCCGCCGTCGGAGAAGGAATCCGGCGTGACATTGAGCACACCCATCACGATCGGCTGGGTGAGATCGAGCGTTCGGTCGGCGCAGCGCAGGAGAACCGGCGGTGACGGCATGGGGACGCGCCCGCGCGGCCCGGCGGTGGGGGCCGTGCCGGGAGGTTAGTGCTGTCCCGCCGGAATGACCGGCGTACCGGCCGGGGCCGGCGCCGTCGGCGGCTTGTTGGAGAGCGAGTCGTCCCAGCCC
>DASQRV010000264.1:0-4537 GCA_035642735.1 Steroidobacteraceae bacterium | reverse complement strand
GCACGGGAGTCGCGTGCCGGCCGCGCCGGCGGCAGCTCGGCGATCTTCTTCTGCATCAGCTCGCCCACGAAGAGCTGCGGATTGGAGTGGGTCAGATGCTCGGCGTCCTCGCGGCGCGCGATGAGACCCGCGGCCTTGTGGAAGGCGTCCTCGAGCGAGGCGCTGCCGGGAAGAGAGTCCTTGAGGAAGGCCTCGCCGAACCAGGTGAGCTCGCGGTCGTCCTCGCAGCCGAAGGAGCTGTGCGCGGCGTCGGACGCGGTGATGATCGCGGTCGTGTCGCTCTTGAGCGCATCGAGGAAGACCCCCGAGTGGCACGCCGACACCACGATCACGCGCCAGCGGATCCCGGACGCGTTGAGGGCCTCGCGCACATCCTCAGGTGCCAGCTGCGCGAGCGGCAGCGAGCCGTTTTCGACCTCCAGCCCGTCCTCCGAGCCGTGCGAGCTCAGAAACAGCACCAGCACATCCTGCTCCGGGTCCATGCGCGCGGCGAGCACCTTGAGCGCCTGCTCGAGCCCCGAGACGCTCGCGAGGGGGTACGAGTCGCGGTCCTCGATGTCGTTGATGAGCAGCACCGAGCGCTCGAGCGAACCGAAACGTGCGCCGAACGCTTCGTTCGCGAACAGCGTCTCGCGGCGGAAGACTCCCTGGCTGCCATCGCCGGCGAAGCCGACGAAGAAGACCCCGGGCTTGCCGTGCGGCGCGGGAGCCACGCGTGCCACCGCCGCGGCGATGCGCGCGGGCTGGTCGTAGAAGAGCGCTTCCGCCTGGTCGGCGTCATCGCTCTCATCGGCAGGGGCCTGCTCCTCGGGCACCCACAGCCGCGTGTCGAGATCGAGCAGTCCCACGATGGAGGGCGCCGCGAGCACCAGCACGATGGCGGTGAGTGCCGGCCGCCAGTGCACCGGTCCATAGGCTGCCCCGAGGACGCGCACGGCGAGGGCGACGAGGTAAGCGAGCGCCAGCAGCGTGAAAGTGACCGGCCAGCGCGTGATGAACGGCAGCCAGGAGGCGAGCGAGAACGCCACCAGCACGTACGGTACGGCAGCCAGCACCGGCACGAGCAGTGCGCGCGTGTCGGCGGCGCGGCTCTGGGCACGCGCGATGAGGGCGCAGGCGGCAAGGCCGAGCAGCAGGTAGCACGCCCAGCCGAAGAGCCCATCGAGGGCGAGAGGTGCGTGCGCCGGCGAGTGCAGGAAATCGAGCAGCGCCCACACCCCGAGGTTGGTCGCCAGCAGCGCCACCACCTGATCGAAGCTCACGACGAAGCGCGGTGGCCAGCGCCGGCGCAGCAGCGCGAGCTCGAAGCCGCCGCTCAGATTGCGCTCGATGTCCGCGCGGAATCCCGCGGCGCGCGATGGGGCTACGGGCTCCTGCGGCGCGCGGGCAGGCGGCGGCGCGGCGGCGGGGGCCGCAGGCGGGACCGGAGGATCCGTTATGGGGTCCAGCTCGCTAGCCTCGGAGCTTGCGCAGGCGCTCGATGAGTTTCAGCTGCGCCGCGGCGCGCGCCAGCTCGGCGAGCGCCTCGGCCTGGGTGATGTGCCCGACCTTGTCGCGCAATGCTTCCTCGGCGCGCTGCTTGGCGGCGAGTGCCGCCGCCTCATCGATGTCCCGGGCGCGCAATGCCGTGTCGGCGAGCACCGTGACCTTGGTGGGCTGCACTTCGATCGCACCGCCGCCAACGAAAAAGTGATGCTCCTCGCCGTCGGGGGTCTGCACCCGCACTTCCCCGGCCTTGAGCAGCGACAAGAGCGGTGCGTGGCGCGGGTAGATACCGATGTCGCCCTCCGAAGCGGCCACGAACACTACGTTGGCCGGACCCGAGAACAACTCGCCTTCCGCGCTCACGATGTCGACCTGGATTGTAGTGGCGTCCACCATGGTGCGTGCCTACTGCAGCGTCTTCGCCTTCTCGACCGCTTCCTCGATCGAGCCGACCATGTAGAAGGCCTGCTCGGGCAGCGTGTCGTACTCGCCGTTGATGATGCCCTTGAAGCCGCGGATGGTGTCCTTGAGCGGCACGATCTTGCCATCCTGCCCGGTGAACACCTTGGCGACATTGAAGGGCTGTGACAGGAAGCGCTGCACCTTGCGGGCGCGGTACACGGTGAGCTTGTCCTCTTCCGACAGCTCGTCCATCCCGAGGATGGCGATGATGTCCTGCAGCTCCTTGTAACGCTGCAGCACCGCCTGCACGCCGCGCGCGGTGTTGTAGTGCTCTTCGCCCACTACCAGCGGATCGAGCTGGCGGCTGGTGGAGTCGAGCGGATCCACTGCCGGGTAGATGCCGAGCGAGGCGATCTGGCGCGACAGCACGACCGTCGCATCGAGATGCGCGAAGGTGGTGGCGGGCGAGGGATCGGTGAGGTCATCCGCCGGCACGTAGACCGCCTGGATGGAGGTGATCGAGCCCTTCTTGGTGGAAGTGATGCGCTCCTGCAGCACGCCCATCTCCTCGGCGAGCGTCGGCTGGTAGCCGACCGCGGAGGGCATGCGCCCGAGCAGCGCCGAGACTTCCGTGCCGGCGAGGGTGTAGCGGTAGATGTTGTCGATGAAGAACAGCACGTCGCGCCCCTTGCCGCCGGAGTCCGGGCGCACCTCGTCGCGGAAGTACTCCGCCATGGTGAGGCCGGTGAGACCGACGCGCAGGCGGTTACCCGGCGGCTCGTTCATCTGTCCGTACACCATCGCGACCTTCGAGTTCGACAGGTCTTTCATGTCGATGACGTGCGACTCGATCATCTCGTGATAGAAGTCGTTGCCCTCGCGGGTACGCTCACCGACGCCGGCAAATACCGACAGTCCGCTGTACTGCTTGGCAATGTTGTTGATGAGCTCGAGCATGTTGACGGTCTTGCCGACGCCCGCGCCGCCGAACAGGCCCACCTTGCCCCCCTTGGCGAAGGGCACCAGCAGGTCGATGACCTTGATGCCGGTGACCAGCAGATCCTGGCCGCCTGCCTGCTCGGCGAACGACGGCGGCGGGCGATGGATCGGCAGGTACTCGGTGGCCTTCACCGGTCCGCGATTGTCCTGCGGGTGACCGAGCACATCCATGATGCGCCCGAGGGTGCCTTCGCCTACCGGCACCGAGATCGGCGCGCCGGTCGATTGCACCGCGAGGCCGCGCTTGAGGCCCTCGGACGAGCCCATGGCGATGGTGCGCACCACGCCATCGCCGAGCTGCTGCTGCACCTCGAGCGTGAGATCCACGTCCTTGAGCTTGAGGGCTTCATAGACGCGCGGGATCGATTCGCGCGGAAACTCGACGTCGATGACGGCGCCGATGATCTGGGTGATGTGTCCCTCAGCGGGGGTGCTCATGGCTCGTAGTCCTCAAACCGCGGCGGCGCCGCCGACGATCTCCGAGATCTCCTTGGTGATCGCGGCCTGGCGTGCCTTGTTGTAGATCAGTTGCAATTCGTTGATGAGCTTGGCGGCGTTGTCGGTGGCGGCCTTCATCGCCACCATGCGCGCCGCCATCTCGCAGGCGACGTTCTCGACCGCGGCGCGATACACCTGCGATTCGATGTAGCGCATCAGCAGGCCATCGAGTATGCCGGCAGCGTCGGGCTCGTAAATGTAGTCCCAGTGCTCCTGCAGCCCCTCGGTATCGAGTGCCTCGATCGGCAGCAGCTGCTCGACCTGCGGCTTCTGCGTCATGGTGTTGATGAACTGCGCATTCACCAGGAACAGCCGATCGAGCTCGCCGCTGCGGTACGCGTCCAGCATCACCTTGACGGTGCCGATGAGGTCCTTGACGTGCGGCCGGTCGCCGAGGTTCGAGATGTTGGAGAGAATCGGCACCGACAGGCGGCGGAAGAAGTTCAGTCCCTTGGTGCCGATGAGGCACAGCTTCACCTGCGCCCCCTTTCCCTGCCACTCGCGCATCAGCAGCAGCGTCTGCTTGAAGACGTTGGCGTTGAGCGCGCCGGCGAGTCCGCGGTCGGTGGAGATCACGATGATGCCCACGGCCCGTGGCTCACGTGTCACCAGGAACGGATGACGGTAGTCGGGATTGGCTTCGGTCAGGTGACCGATGACGTTGCGCATCTTCTGCGCGTACGGGCGTGCCATGCGCATGCGCTCCTGCGCGCGGCGCATCTTGCTCGTGGCCACCATCTGCATGGCCTTGGTGATCTTCTGAGTGCTCTTCACACTCGCGATCTTGGAGCGGATTTCCTTGGTGCCCGGCATTTGCTAATACGTTCCGGTGGCGACGAATTCCTCGATGCACTTCTTCATCGCCGCCTCGTTTTCCTTGGTGAGCTTCGGCTGCCTGTTGATGTCATCCAGCATCGACTGGTAGTTGGTGTGCGCAAATCCCTGCAGCGCCGCCTCGAACGCCACCACCTTCTTCAGCTCCACTTTGTCCATGTAGCCGTTGTTGACGGCGTAGATCGACAGCGCCATCTCCGCCACCGACATCGGCGTGTATTGCTTCTGCTTCATCACCTCGGTGACCCGCTGACCGCGCTCGAGCTGCTTGCGGGTCGCCTCATCGAGGTCCGAGGCGAACTGCGAGAACGCGGCGAGC
>DASQRV010000263.1:0-4480 GCA_035642735.1 Steroidobacteraceae bacterium | reverse complement strand
AACAGCACCGTCGCAAGCAGGACGGGTCCCGCGACCGGATGCAGCACGATGGCATCGAGGCGCGCGAGCGCCTTGAGGCGTGCCGGCACACGATAGCCGCTGTCCGTCAGCACGCGGCGTACTTCGCGCTGTGTCGCCTCGATCTCCGCGGCGCTCGGGGCGGAGGGCGGTGCGAGCGGTGTGCGCTCGCGGGCGAGTGCACGCTCCGCGAAGCCGTAGACGTCGATCGCCGCCACCAGGTCGCGCTCCCCGCCCGCGCGTACGGCCACGGTCGGGATCACCGGCACCCCGAGAGCGCGCTCGAGTGCGGCGCGGTCGAGCTGGTAACCGCGTTGCTCGGCGACATCGCTCATGTTGAGCGCAACAATCATCGGCCGGCCGAGGCGCTTCAACTCCAGTACCAGTCGCAGGTTGAGGCGGAGATTGGTGGCATCGACCACACAGACGAGCAGATCCGGCGCCGGCTCAGCCGCATGACGGCCGAGCACTACATCCCGCGCGATCGCCTCATCGAGCGTCGTCGGCTCGAGACTGTAGGCACCGGGTAGGTCGACCACGCGGAAAGTCCGGCCGCTGCGTGGGCCGACGAACCGTCCTTCCTTGCGCTCGACCGTGACACCTGGGTAGTTGGCGACTTTCTGGCGGCTGCCCGTCAGACGATTGAAGAGTGCGCTCTTGCCGCAGTTCGGGACGCCGACCAGGGAGAGACTTAGCTGCGGCGCGGCCATTGCCGCGGCCGCCGGTGAGTTCATGGCGTGGGTCCGGTCGCGGGGTATGCGTTCGTACCGGAGTGGTGCAATTCCACCCTGTCTGCTGACGTCGCTACTTGCGCTTGGGGTGATGCGCCAGATCCAGGGTGATGCAATTCGACCCACACGCTTTGCGCCTCACGCCGCCGTAGCGCGATCGTGGTGTTCCCGATGCGCACGACGAACGGATCGCGGCCGGGGCGTGCCTCGGCGAGGATCTCGATCTGCTCGCCGTGCACGAAGCCGAACTCGAGGAGACGCCGCTCGAGCGCCGAGAGGGGCGTGGCACTGGAGCCGACGCTCACCACGCACCCACGGGTGCCCGGCGGCAGGGCAGCGAGACTCACAAAGCCCGGCGCGCAGCGCAAACCTTCGGGGGCGGCAACGGCATCCATGGTGGGCAGTATGGATGAGAACGGTTCGCATTTGCAATCAGCAACTTTGCGGATTGCGGTAAATTGGAAAAGGGCTCACAAACCGTCCCGCGATCAGGGCAAGGATCAAAAAAGATCCAAGGCTTATCAATAGCTTAAGAACTCTGAGCGACCGCTTCCCGCGATACGGAGCCTGGCGGCAGAGTCTCTGCCCCGGCGGCCATTCGAGAGAGAAATGGGGCGAGGAACCGCCCGGTCCAGGAGGCGGTGCATGCCGCAATCTCCTCGGGCGTGCCTGAGGCTACGATTTCGCCGCCGCCTTCCCCGCCCTCGGGACCCAGATCGATCACCCAGTCGGCGGTCTTGATGACATCGAGATTGTGCTCGATCACCACGACCGTGTTGCCTTCATCACGCAGCCGGTGCAGCACCTGCAGCAGCTGGTCGACGTCGTGGAAATGCAGTCCGGTGGTCGGCTCATCGAGTATGTAGAGCGTCCGCCCGGTGGCGCGCTTGGCGAGCTCGCGCGCGAGCTTCACGCGCTGCGCCTCGCCGCCCGACAGCGTGGTCGCATTCTGCCCGAGCCGCACGTACGAGAGGCCCACGTCGGTGAGCGTCTGCAACCTGCCGCTGGCCGCGGGCACGTTCTGGAAGAACCGCGCCGCCTCCTCGACGGTCATCTCGAGGACCTCGTGGATATTCTTGCCGCGGTAGCGGATCTCGAGCGTCTCACGGTTGTAGCGCCTGCCCTGGCAGACGTCGCAGGCCACGTACACGTCCGGCAGGAAGTGCATCTCCACGCGGATGACGCCATCGCCCTGACAGGCCTCGCAACGCCCGCCCTTCACGTTGAAGCTGAAGCGACCCGCGTCGTAGCCGCGCGCGCGTGCTTCCGGCACCGCCGCGAACAGCTCGCGCAGTGGCGCGAACAGTCCGGTGTAGGTCGCGGGATTGGAGCGCGGTGTGCGGCCGATCGGGCTCTGATCGATATCGATGACGCGGTCGATGTGCTCGAGTCCGTCGATGCGCTCGGCGGAAGCCGCCTCGACGCGCGCGCCATTGAGGCGCGCCGCCGCGTGGCCAAAGAGCGTATCGACGACCAGTGTCGACTTGCCCGAGCCCGAGACCCCGGTGACACAGGTGAAGAGCCCGAGCGGGATGCGCGCGGTGACATTGCGCAGGTTGTTGCCGCGTGCGCCGACGATACTGATCTCGCGCGCGGGATCAGGACGCAGGCGCAACGTCGGCAGCGCGATGCGGCGCCGGCCCGAGAGATATTGCCCGGTGATCGAGGCGGGGTTTGCCTTGATGTCCCGCGGCGTGCCCTGCGCCACCAGCTCACCCCCGTGTGCGCCGGCGCCGGGGCCGAGATCCACGACGTGGTCCGCGGCCTCGATGGCCTCCTGGTCGTGCTCGACGACGATCACCGTGTTGCCGAGGTCACGCAGCTGCTTGAGCGTGGCGAGCAGGCGGCGGTTGTCGCGCTGATGCAGGCCGATCGAAGGCTCGTCGAGAATGTACATGACACCCGTGAGGCCGGACCCCACCTGGCTCGCGAGACGGATGCGCTGCGACTCTCCCCCGGAGAGCGTCTCCGCGCTGCGATCGAGCGTCAGGTAGTCGAGGCCGACGTCGGTGAGGAATCGCAGCCGCTCGGCGACGCCCTTGACGATCTTCGCCGCCACTTCACCGCGCCAGCCGGGCAGCTTCAGCTCGCCGAAGAATTCCAGCGCGCGCCCGACCGTGAGATGCGTCACTTCGGGGAGGGTGCGGCCGGCGACGTACACGAAGCGCGCTGCGCGATTGAGACGCGTCCCCTGGCACTCCGGACAGGGGCGCACGCCGAGGTAACGTGCGAGCTCCTCGCGCACCATGGGAGATTCGGTCTCGCGATAGCGCCGCGTGAGGTTCGGCAGGATTCCCTCGAACGGGTGCCGTTTGCGCGACCGGCGCCCGGAGCCCTCGCGGTAGCTGAACTCGATGGCTTCGTCGCCACTGCCATTCAGCAGCACGTGCCGCACGTGCTCGGGAAGCTCCGTCCAGGGCGTCTCGATGTCGAAGGAATAGTGTCGGGCGAGCGACTGGATGAGCTGGAAGTAGTGCTCGTTGCGCCGGTCCCAGCCGCGCACCGCACCGCCTGCGAGCGAGAGGTGCGGATGCAGGACGACGCGCTGTGGGTCGAAGAACTCCTGTACCCCGAGCCCGTCGCAGCTCGGGCAGGCGCCCGCGGGATTGTTGAAGGAGAAGAGCGTCGGCGTAAGCGGCGGCACGCTGTAGCCGCACACCGGACAGGCGTGGCGGCTCGAGAACACCATCGGCTCGAGCGCCGGATCATCCAGGAAGAGCAGTCGGGCCAGACCGCCGGAGAGGCGCAGCGCAGTCTCGAACGACTCTGCGAGCCGCTGTGCACTCTCGGGACGCACGCGCAGGCGATCGACCACCGCTTCGATCGTGTGCTTCTTCTTACCATCGAGTTGCGGCAGTGCCTCCATCTCGTAGAGCCGCCCGTCGATGCGCACCCGCACGAAGCCCTGCGCGGCGAGATCCTCCAGGAGCTCGAGGTGCTCGCCCTTGCGCTCACTCACCACCGGGGCGAGCAGCGCCGCCGCGGTCCCCTCGGGCAGGCTCAGCACCTGGTCGACCATCTGGCTTACCGTCTGCGCGGTGAGCTCGATGCCGTGATCGGGACAGCGTGGTATGCCGGCGCGCGCGTACAGGAGCCGCAGGTAGTCGTAGATCTCGGTGACCGTGCCCACGGTCGAGCGCGGATTGTGCGAGCTCGCCTTCTGCTCGATGGCGATGGCGGGGGAAAGCCCCTCGATGCTGTCGACGTCGGGCTTGTCCATGATGGACAGGAACTGACGGGCATAGGCCGAGAGGGACTCGACGTAGCGGCGCTGCCCTTCCGCGTAGAGCGTGTCGAAGGTGAGCGAGGACTTTCCGGACCCCGAAAGACCCGTGACCACGATCAGCCGCTCGCGCGGCAGATCGAGGTTGAGGTTCTTGAGATTGTGAGTGCGCGCACCGCGCACACGGATGTGCTGCATCGAACCATACATGGTACCGGTTCGAGCCAGTTCGAGGGTCCCGGTGGGCCGTGAGGTCGGACCACGCGCGGGACCTGGAGCGAGGGCTTTGCGCTTTATTATCGCTAAATATATCGTAAGATATATCTGTAGACATAGTGGCAGGAGAAGCTTTTATGCACGGTCATTTCTGCGACGAGGTTGCCGGGCGGTCCCGGGGCGCGGCGATGCGCAAGTACTTCATGGGCGGGTACGGGCGCCGTTTTGGGGCTTTTGCGGGCGGCTTTGCCGACGCCATGGGCATGGGGGGGCGGGCATTTCGCGCCGGGCG
>DASQRV010000262.1:0-7380 GCA_035642735.1 Steroidobacteraceae bacterium | reverse complement strand
GAGAGGCTCGCCAGTACGCGCTGCATGCCCTGACGACTCGTCTGGTTGGGGAATTTAGTGTCATCGCCATTGAAGACCTGAATGTGAGGGCTCTGGCGCGCGGGCGAGGTGCCCGTGCGATCCAGGACGCCGCATTCGGCGAACTGCGACGGCAGCTCAGATACAAGAGCGAGTGGTACGGCAAACTGCTCCTGGAAGTGGACCGCTGGTATGCCTCGAGCAAGCACTGCTCGATGTGCCGGTTCAGACTTGATGAGTTGCGGCTCGATCAAAGGCAGTGGAGGTGCCCGAAGTGCGGGACCAGCCATGATCGGGATATCAATGCCGCACGGAATCTGCTGACGCAGGGTGTGCGTCAGCTTGCCGGTCGTGACGACCGGGACCTGGGCGTGGATGCGGGAGATGCATGCCCAGAAGAACACATTCTGGTGCAGGTGCTCGCAGAGGAAGCGCGAAGCGGGCATCGCAATCGAGCCGGCCTGGAACCGGCGAGATTGGGGTAGCAGCGCAGTCAAGAGGTCTCGCGGCCGAGGATCTCCTCGCGCACATCGTCGATCTCGCGTGCGCGCGAGGGGCGGGCGCCCTCGCAACGTTCGGGGCGGGGGCAGCGGTTGCTGCGCGGACAGATGATGCGCGCCGGCGAGCCCAGCGCATCGCCGATCCAGGCGATGTTCAGCACGTTGGCGACGGTCCCCAGCGCCTGGCAGGCGGGCTTCGGGATGCGCGCCTCGCCGCCTCGATGCAGGCATTCGCCGAAGATGGCCTCGATCACGGACTCGCTCGGCACGCCGTTGGCGGCGAGCGCCGGCGCCAGATCGACGCCGACCGAGAGGACGTGCGCGTTGCCCGCCATGTCGTGCACGCGGACCGAGTGACAGCAGTAAAGGAGCGATCGCTCGCCATCGCGCAGCACCGAGATCTGTGAGCCGCTCGCGCCGTGCTCCCCGTCGATCATGCGAAACACCGCCCAGTTGGGGCAGGGGTCGCTCACCTGCGCCAGATTGCCCCAGGGGAGCGGAATACCGTTGCCCCGATAAACGGCGCGCAGATAACCCGGGGGATAGGCGTCGAAGAAATGCCAGTAAGGGTAGGGCGAGACCTTGGTCATCCGGCGCATCACTACCGCCGGGGTGAGCTCGAGCCGCGCGCCCGCTTCGACGCGATAACGCTCGCGAGCGAGAAAGCGGCGAAACGGTACACGCGGGGCGAGCAGCGCGCCGGCGAAGAAGCTGCACTCGAAGTCGCGCCAGGCGTGCAGCACATCCTGGGCATTCATGCCGGCGGCGCCCGAGCCGCCCTCGGGGCTCCCGCCCATCTCTCCACCTGTGGCGTGCGCGGATTTGAGGCCATCGCCGCCGTGCAGCACCTTGTGGCCGATGTGCGCGGCGAGATCGAACTTGAGCCGTGCCGGGTCCGACTGCAGCGCGCGGTTGGCGTACACCACGCGCGGCGGCTCGAAGAACGAGCGCACCATGCTGCGCACCTCGCGGTCCTTGTCGCGCGCCAGCACCGGCTTGCGGTCGAACCAGCGAATCTCGAGCGCGTGCCGCCGGGCGAGCCGCATGAGGTCCTCGACCGCGAGCGGGAAGCGCCGCTCGCCGATGCGGTCGGCGGCGCGCTCGAGGTCGGGGAAGTCGTTGCGCGACATCTCCTGATGGGAGCGGATGAGCAGGTGCGCGAACTGCCGCCCGCTGGTGCCGGTCTGCGCGAGCAGCTCGGGGATCGCGGCCTGCAGCAGGCTCTTGGAGAAGAGAAACGCGGGCTCGAGCGGGATGCGCGCGGCCGCGCCTCCATTGGCCGGGGGTGGCAGGTCGAGCTCCGCGTTCTCATCGAGAAACCACGATGGCGCGCGTTGAAACACCCCGGCGAGCAGCTCGAGCAGCTGCGGCGAGGGCGTGCGCTTGCCGCTCTCGATCATGCTGAGGTAGGAGACAGACGGCGCGATGTCGGGGTTGTCCTGGATGCAGCGTACCGACAGCTCCTCGAGCGTCAGTCCGTTGCGCCGGCGTATCGAGCGCAGCTTGGGACCGAGGAAGTGACCCTTGCGCAACAGTTCCGTCATCGAGATTCCCTAGGCCTTGATGCGACGAAGTCGTTAAATGTTCAGCCCGCGCCCGTGCTGTCCGGCATTCCGGTTGCTCAGTGAAATTAACAGTGTGAAGTTTCCATAGTCAAATTGCGCGCGAATAATGCGTATCCTGCCGGAAATGAACGTCGAAACGCACGGTCGGGTCCACCTGCGCGAGCAGCCGGGCCCCAGGGTCGAGATACTCGGTCCGAAGATCGAGCGCGCCGATGAGGTGCTGACACCGCTCGCGCTGCAGCTGCTCGGCAGCCTCCATCGCCGCTTCAACGGCCGCCGCCTGGAGCTGCTCGCGGCGCGCGCCGAGCGGCAGGCGGCCTTCGATGACGGGGCGTTGCCGGGTTTCTCCGCGGCCACGGCCGGGGTGCGCGAGGGCGAGTGGCGCGTCGCACCGGTGCCCGCGGACCTCACCGACCGGCGCGTGGAGATCACCGGCCCCATCGACCGCAAGATGATCATCAACGCGCTGAACGCCCCGGTGCAGGCGTTCATGGCCGATTTCGAGGATTCCTGCTCGCCCACCTGGGACAATATCGTCCTCGGCCAGGTGAATCTCCTCGATGCGGTGCGGCGCACCATCAGCTTCGAGGATCCGGCGACCTCCAAGGTCTACCGCCTGGCCTCCCGCACCGCGACGCTCATCGTGCGTCCGCGTGGCTGGCACCTGCCGGAGAAGCACGTGCGCATCAACGGCGACACCGTCTCCGGGGCGCTGTTCGACTTCGCGCTGTTTCTCGCCAACAACCACGAGGCCCTGGCACGGCGCGGCACCGGTCCCTACTTCTACCTGCCTAAGATCGAGAGTCACCTCGAGGCACGGCTGTGGAACGAGGTGTTCATCGCCGCGCAGGACGCGCTCGGCATGCCCCGCGGCACCATCAAGGCGACGGTGCTCATCGAGACCATTCTCGCGGCGTTCGAGATGGACGAGATCCTCTACGAGCTGCGCGAGCACTCCGCCGGGCTGAACTGCGGCCGCTGGGATTACATCTTCAGCTTCATCAAGAAGTTCCGTAACCGGCGCGACTTCCTGCTGCCGGACCGCGCCGCCGTGACCATGGAGCGTCACTTCCTCAAGTCGTACGTGGACCTCCTGATCAGGACCTGCCACCGGCGCGGCGCGCACGCCATGGGTGGCATGGCGGCACAGATTCCGATCCGGGACGACCCGCCGGCCAATGCGCGCGCCATGGAGCGCGTGCGTGCCGACAAGCTGCGCGAGGCGCGCGCGGGGCACGACGGCACCTGGATCGCGCATCCCGGGCTCGCGACGATCGCGCGCGAGGCATTCGATGAGATCATGCGCGGCCCGAACCAGCTCGCGGTGCGGCGCGAGGATGCGGAGGTCACGGCGCGGGATCTGCTCACCGTGCCCGAGGGAGCGATCACCGAGGAGGGCGTGCGCGGCTGCATCCGCGTCGGCGTGCAGTACCTCGAGTCCTGGCTGCGCGGCAACGGCTGCGTGCCGCTCTATCACCTCATGGAGGATGCGGCGACCGCCGAGATCTGCCGCGCGCAGCTGTGGCAGTGCCTGCATCACGGCGCCCGCACCAGCGACGGCGCGCCGGTGAGCGTCGAGCGCTTCGACCGGTTGCTCACCGAGGAGCTCAGCCGCATTCACGAGGAAGTCGGCGCAGCGCGTCTCACCGGCGGTGTGTTCCCCACGGCGGCGCGTCTCTTCGAACAGATGATCAAGAGCGAGGGGTTCGATGAATTCCTGACGCTTCCGGCGTATGAGCTGCTGAGCTGACGCTCTCCACGACCACTGGTTTCCGATGCGAGGTGAGGCGATCCATGAACCCCTCCAAATCTCTCCCCACGGCCGATGAGCTCGGCCGCACCTGGCGTGAAAGTCCGCGCTGGCGCGGCATCTCCCGTGGTTACGAGCCACGGGACGTGGTGCGGCTGCGCGGCACCATTCCGGTGGAGCATTCGATCGCGCGGCTCACCGCCGAGAAGCTGTGGCGCTACCTGAAGGACATGCCGTTCGTGAATGCGCTCGGCGCGCTGAGCGGCAACCAGGCAATGCAGCAGGTGAAGGCGGGGCTCGATGCCATCTACCTCTCGGGCTGGCAGGTGGCCGCCGATGCCAACCTAGCCGGGGAAATGTACCCCGACCAGTCGCTCTACCCGGCCGACTCGGTACCGAACGTCGTGCGGCGGATCAACAACACACTGCGCCGCGCGGACGAGATCTATCACGCCGAGGGCGATGACAGCATCGACTGGCTGAAACCCATCGTCGCCGACGCCGAGGCGGGTTTCGGCGGGGTGCTCAATGCCTTCGAGCTGATGAAGCAGCTGATCGATGCCGGGGCCGCGGGAGTGCACTTCGAGGACCAGTTGTCGTCCGCCAAGAAATGCGGGCACATGGGCGGCAAGGTGCTGGTGCCCACCCAGGATGCGATCGCGAAGCTCGTCGCGGCGCGGCTCGCCGCCGACGTCTGCAACGTGCCGACGGTGCTCATCGCGCGGACCGACGCGGAGGGTGCGACGCTCCTCACATCCGACATCGACGAGCGCGACCGCCCCTTCATCGGCGGCGCGCGCAGCCGCACCAGCGAGGGCTTCTTCACGGTGAAGGCGGGCATGGCCCAGGCGATCGCCCGCGGCCGCGCCTACGCGCCCTTCGCGGACCTCGTGTGGTGCGAGACCGCCAAGCCCGACCTCCAGGAGGCGCGCGAGTTTGCCGAGGGCATTCACGCGCAGTTCCCGGGGAAGCTCCTCGCCTACAACTGCTCACCGTCCTTCAACTGGAAGAGGAGTCTCGATGACTCGACCATCGCGAAGTTCCAGCGCGAGCTCGCGGCGATGGGCTATCGCTTCCAGTTCATCACGCTCGCCGGCTTCCACGCGCTCAACTACTCGATGTTCGAGCTGGCGCGCGGCTACAAGTCGCAGCAGATGAGCGCCTACGTCAAGCTGCAACAGGCCGAGTTCGCCGCGGAGCCTGCCGGCTACAGTGCCACGAGGCACCAGCGCGAGGTCGGCGCCGGCTACTTCGATGCGGTGACGCAGACGGTGAGCGGCGGCAGCTCCTCGCTCACTGCGCTCGCCGGCAGCACGGAAGAGCAGCAGTTCGAACCGTCCCGGAAAATCGCGCCCACCGGCACCGGTAAGCGCTGACCCGCAGGCGGCGGCGCGCCATCACGCCGCCGTCGCCGCCTGCGCCCGTGCGGCTACCTTGGTCCAGGTGGTCGCGGCGAAGCTCGGCCGTGCGTTCATCCGGGCGAGCCATTGCCCGAGGTTGGGATGGCCGGCAGTGAGCAATTCCCACTCCGGTGTCTGCTGCAGGAAATCGAGCTGCGGAGCGAGCATCAGGTCGGCGAGGGTGAGCGTGTCGCCGGTGAACCAGGGCTGCCCCGCGAGCGCGCGCGCGAGCTCGTCGATTACGGTGCGCGCCCGGGGAAGCGCGGCGGCGATCGCAGTCTCATCGGGCGTCAGGCCCATGAGCCGGGGTCCCACGACGCGCTGGAAGCCGATGACGTTCGCGCACCCGTGGAACAGGTACCAGTCGTTGACGTTCATCAGCTGGTCCATGCGGGCGGCGCGGCGCGGATCGGCCGGCGTCAGGGCCGGCTCGGGCACCACGCGATCGAGGTAGCGCAGGATCGCCTGCGTCTCGTACAGCCGGAAGTCGCCGTGCTCGAGCACCGGCACCCGACCGAAGGGATGCCGGCCGAGGTGCTGCGGCGAGCGCAGCGTGCCCGGTACCACCGGCACGAGGGTATACGGCGTGTTCTTCTCCTCGAGCGTCGCCAGCACCGCGCGCGAGAAGGGACTGCCGGGAATGATGTGCACCACGTATTCGCTCATGACTTCGTCTCCCGTTTTGAGGCTTCCTTCGCATACAGGTCCAGCAGGTGAGGCCAGCCGCCATCGACGCCCTTGCGCACCTTCTCGCCAGCAGCCGCGCCCAGACGCTCGAAGTTGCGGTGCTCGAGCTCGACGCGCGTGCCGCCGCCAGCGTCGGCCGTGAAGCGCACCTCGACCTCCGAAGTGAACGCGGGCCGCGGGTCGGGCTTCCAGTCGCCGCTGACTTCCCAGGAAACGACCAGCCGCTCTGCCGGCTGCCAGACGCGCACGTGTCCGATGACGATGTCGCTGCCGTCTTCGTGACGCGTGTACCAGCGGCCGCCGACGAAGGGCTCGATGACGGACTCCCGGATCGGCGTTGCGCCGATACCGTGGCTCTTCGGCCACCAGCGGTCGATACCCGAGGTGAACACGGCAAAGGCCTGCGACGGGCTCGCATCGACCACCGCCGACTTGCGGACCGGTGCGATCTCAATCGTGCGGTTCACGGCTTCTTCCTCCCTTGCGCGGTATGGTTGGCCGCGATCTCGTTCTTGAAAGACTCCAGCGCATCGGTCCAAAACTGATCGAGCCAGCGACGCAACTCACCGAGTCCCTCGGGATCGATGTAGTACACGCGCCGGACGCCTTCGGACCGATCGCCCACCAATCCCGCGTCCTTCAACACTTTCAGATGCTGCGACACCGCGGGCCGGCTCACCGGCAGCCCTCGCGCCAGTACCCCCACCGGCTGGGGGCCCGCGCGGAGCTTTTCGAAAACCAGACGCCGTGTCGGGTCGCTCAGGCACTGCAGCGCCTTTCCGTAAGTCATTACTTACGGTAAGTATAAACTAACGGAAAGTCAAGAGGCGTTTTGGTGTCGGCGAGAGAGGATCTTGTCGCAGCTGGTCAGGCATTGGCCCAACTACCGCTGGCGCGCGGCCTGAGCGCGCTGGGGCATTAAGTGCCGCGACGCTCCCCTGCAGGCGATGCCGCCTACTTGGTGGTCGGCATCGCGAATTCCGCGCCCTTGGGCGTGCTCTCCGGCCAGCGCCGCATGATGGATTTCTGGCGGGTGTAGAAGCGCACGCCTTCCTCGCCGTACGCGTGCGTGTCGCCGAACAGGCTGCTCTTCCAGCCGCCGAAGCCATGCCACGCCATGGGCACCGGAATCGGCACGTTGATCCCGACCATGCCGACCTCGATGCGGCGCCCGAATTCCCGGGCGATGTTGCCATCGCGCGTGTAGCAGGCGACGCCGTTCGCGAGCGTATGCGCGTTCACGAGCTCGACCGCGGCCGCAAAGTCCGGCACACGCACGCAGGACAGCACCGGGCCGAAGATCTCCTCGCGGTAGATGCGCATCTGCGGAGTCACATGGTCGAACAGCGTGGCTCCCAGCCAGAAGCCCTGCTCGTGGCCGGCAACGGTGAAGGGCGCACCGCTCAGCGGATGACGCCGGCCGTCCACCACCAGCGTCGCGCCACTGGCGACGCCGTCGG
>DASQRV010000261.1:0-5493 GCA_035642735.1 Steroidobacteraceae bacterium | reverse complement strand
ACGACACGGAGCCGGCCCGGCAACGCGGCTCGCTGACGGCTGCCTCGCCGCACGGCCCGCGCCGACGGTCACGGCAAGCTTGAGCTTCTGTGTCAGAATCGCCCCGCTCCACTTGCGCCGGAAAGGAATCGCTCTTGATGACGCCTAAGCTCCGCTTCCTCTTCTGCGGCTGGCTGCTCGCCGGCGCGCTTGGCACTGCCCCCGCCGCGCCGAAGACTGCGGCCGAACCCAGCCCCGCGATCGCTCACGAAACCGAGAGCGCGGTCGTCAAGGTGTTCTCGACCATGCGCCGGCCGGATGTGGCGCGGCCCTGGAGCAAAGCGGCGCCGATCGAGGCGACCGGCTCTGGGGTGGTCATCGAGGGCAAGCGGATCCTCACCAATGCGCACGTGATTGCCTACGCGAGCCAGGTCCAAGTGCAGGGCAACCAGTCCGGGGACAAGATCTCGGCGACCGTCGAAGCGGTGGATCCGGGCATCGATCTGGCGGTCCTGAAGCTCGAGGACGGGGCATTTTTCGATCGGCGGCCGCCGCTGCCGCGCGCCAGTGTCCTGCCGCAGATCAAGGACCCGGTGCTGGCGTACGGCTTCCCGACCGGCGGCACGACGCTCTCGATCACGCGCGGCATCGTCTCGCGCATCGAGTTCGTGCCCTTCGGCGTCTCGACATCGGGGCTGCGTGTCCAGATCGACGCCGCCATCAATCCCGGCAACAGCGGCGGACCCGCCATTTCCGACGACCGCATGATCGGCCTCGCGTTCAGCCACCTCGCCAACGCGGAGAACATCAGCTACATCATCCCGAATGAGGAGATCGAGCTGTTCCTCAAGGGCACGAGCAGCGGCCATTACGAGGGCAAGCCCGGCATGTACGACGAGTTGCAGACGCTCGAGAATCCCGCGCTGCGCGGTTTCCTCAAGCTCGACCCGGCGGTGCGTGGAATGATCGTGCACCGGCCGGACGGCACCGGCGCGGACTATCCACTCAGGCAGTGGGATGTGATCACGCGTATCGGCGACCAGTCGATCGACGATGAAGGCATGGTCTCGATCCGCAACAACCTGCGCGTCGGGTTCGGCTACCTGATCCAGCACACGGCCCGCGCCGGCACCGTGCCGCTCACCATCGTGCGTGCCGGCAGGACTCAGCAGGTCCAGCTGCCGGTGCCGACGCGCCGGGCGCTGCTCATCGATGCGCTGCAGGGGCAGTATCCGTCCTACTTCATCCTGGGACCCGTCGTGTTCGAGCGCGCCACCATCGAGTCGCTGCAGCTCATCCGCGGGCGCGGTCAGGCGGCCCTCGGCAATCCGGTGATCACCAGGCTCGGCGACCGGCCCGACGCCGAACACGAGGAGCTGGTCATCGTGCCCGCGCCGCTGTTCCCGCACGCCCTCTCCACGGGCTACTCGGACCCGACCGGCAGCGTGCTGAAGTCCGTGAACGGCACTCCGGTGCGGAGCCTCGCGCACCTGGTGGGGCTGCTGCGCGACCTGAAGGACGACTACGTGGTGCTGGACTTCGACAATCGCGCGAGCGAAGCCATGGTGTTTCCGCGCGCGCAGCTGGTGGCCTCGACGGAAGCGATCCTCAGCGACAACGGCGTGCGCGCGCAGGGCTCACCGGACATGATGAAGGTCTGGGAGGGCAAGTAGCGCACCGCGATGACTCCCACCGAACAGCAGGTCCTCGCCGGGCAAGCCGTTTATACGAAGCGGATGCTGGCGGCGTACGACTTGCTGGTACTTGGCGTGTCGAATCGGTTCATCTGGAGGTGTCCGACGCAGCGCCTCCTCGATCACTACAACAGACACGTAACGGCGAATCACCTCGATGTGGGTGTCGGCACGGGTTATTTCCTGGACAAGTGCCGCTTCCCATCACCAGCGCCGCGCATCGCACTGCTGGATCTCAACCAGAACACACTCGATTTCGCCTCGCGGAGAATCGCGAGATACAAACCGGAGACTTATCGCCGCAATGTCCTGGAGCCGCTGCGGACCAACGCGGCGGCGTTCGACTCCGTCGGAATCAATTACCTGTTGCACTGTGTTCCGGGCTCAATCGCATCGAAAGCCGTCATCTTCGATCATCTCCGCGAGCTCATGAGTCCAGGCGGAGTGCTGTTCGGCTCCAGCCTGCTGCAGGGTGGTGTCGCGCGCAGTTGGCCGGCGAAGCGCCTGATGGACCTGTACAACAGGAAAGGGATTTTCTCGAACGAAGCGGATGACCTCGACGGCCTGACGCGAGAGTTGCGCAAGCGCTTCGAGCACGTCTCGATCGAGGTCGTCGGCTGTGCGGCGCTGTTCTCCGCCCGCCGCTAACACCCGACCCCGCGGTCCGGGCCGTACGCGGCACCTCGTGGGGCGCCGCGGGTCACTTTTCCGCGGCGAGCCGCTCCTGCAGGCGCTCCTTCACATCCGGCCACTCCGCCGCAACGATCGAGAAGCGCGCTGAGTCGCGCGGCGTGAGGTCGGAGGCGAGGCGGTGCGCCCGCAGTACGCCTTCGAACTTCGCGCCGATGCGCGTCAGCGCCGCTCGCGAGCGCTCGTTGCGCGCGTCGGTGTGGAAGCACACGCGGTGCACGCCCCAGGTGTCGAACGCGTGGCCGAGCATCAGCAGCTTCGCCTCGGTGTTGGCGGCAGTGCGTACCGCCGAGGCCGCAAGCCAGGTGTAGCCGATCTCGCAGCCGTCGGGACCGGTGCGCGGCGGCTGCGGATGGCCGGCGGGCCACGCCCAGCGCTCGATGAGGAAGAAGCGCGTCGAGCCAATGACCGTATCGTCCTCGGTGCGCACGGTGGCGAAGGGCAGCGCAGTTCCGGCTTCGCGCCAGGCGAGCGCGGTGTCGAGGTACTGCGCCATCTCCACGACGCCCTGCGGAACGGTCGTCAGGCGATACAGCCCGGGGTCCTCGCGCGCCGCGGCAACCAGTCCCGGGATGTGCGTATGCGCCAACGGCTCGAGGCGTACGTGCCGGCCGGCGAGGATGGTCGGTGCAATGACCTGCGTCGTGTCACTCACGATGAGCTGTTGCCAGGCCTTTCAGCCGGCATCCGCGGCATAGAAAAACGGGCCAGCGATCCCGCCGGCCCGTGCGACTCTAACGCCGGGCGCGGCGAGCAGCCGCGCACGGAAGCGGTCCAGCCTCAGCCCGCAGCACTCTCCGACTCCTCGCCGACGCTCGATTCCTCGGTGTCCGGGAGTCCCCCGCCGACGTCCATGAAGCTGCGGCGCTCGGCGCCCTCCATCTTCTTGCGGCGCGAGGCATGAGCGGCGAAGCCAGTGCCGGCGGGGATCAGCCGCCCGACGATGACGTTCTCCTTCAGACCCCGCAGGTCGTCCTTGAGTCCGCGCACCGCGGCTTCGGTGAGCACGCGGGTGGTCTCCTGGAACGAGGCGGCGGAGATGAACGACTCGGTCGCCAGACTCGCCTTGGTGATACCGAGGAGCACCGGCTGCAGGCGCGCGGTCTTCTTGCCGTCGCTCTGTGCGCGATCGTTGATGTCGAGCGCCCGCGAGCGGTCGAGCTGCTCGCCACGCAGCAGCGTGGTCTCGCCGACCTCCTGCACCTCGGTCTTGCGCAGCATCTGACGGATGATCACCTCGATGTGCTTGTCGTTGATCTTCACGCCCTGCAGGCGATAGACGTCCTGGATCTCGCGCACCAGGTAGTTGGCGAGCGCTTCCACGCCCTGCAGGCGCAGGATGTCGTGCGGATTCGGCTCGCCATCGGCGATCACCTCACCGCGCTCCACCGTCTCGCCCTCGAAGACGTTCAGCTGGCGCCACTTCGGAATCAGCTCCTCGTACTTCTCGCCCTCGTCGGGGGTGATGATCAGGCGCCGCTTGCCCTTGGTCTCCTTGCCGAAGCTCACCGTGCCCGAGCGCTCCGCCAGGATCGCGGGATCCTTCGGCTTGCGCGCCTCGAACAGGTCAGCGACACGCGGGAGACCGCCGGTGATGTCGCGCGTCTTCGACGACTCCTGCGGAATGCGCGCGATGACATCGCCGACCGAGACGCGCGCGCCGTCCTCGAGCGAGACCAGCGCGCCCGGCGGCAGCGTGTAAACGGCCGGGATCTCGGTGTTGGCGAAGGTCACTTCCTTGCCCTTGCCGCTCACCAGCTTGATGGTGGCCCGCAGATCCTTGCCGCCGCGCTGCTTGGTATCGAGCACCACGGTGCTCGAGAGCCCGGTGACCTCGTCCATCTGCGAGGTGACGGTGAGGCCGTCGACGAAGTCCTGGAACTTGACGAACCCCGCGACCTCGGTGACCACCGGGTGGGTGTGCGGGTCCCAGGTGGCGACCACCTGGCCTGCGGCCACGGTGGCCCCTTCCTTGACGCTGATCACCGCGCCGTAAGGGATCTTGTAGCGCTCGCGCTCGCGGCCGAAGTCATCGACCACGCCGATCTCGCCCGAGCGCGACACCGCGACCAGGTGTCCCTTCTCGTGCTGCACGGTCTTCACGTGATGGAAGCGGATCACGCCCTTGTTGCGCACCTCGACGCTGGAAGCCGCCGCGGCCCGCGAGGCCGCGCCACCGATGTGGAACGTGCGCATCGTGAGCTGCGTGCCCGGCTCGCCGATTGACTGTGCCGCGATCACGCCCACGGCCTCGCCGATGGAGATCGGCCGGCCGCGCGCCAGATCGCGCCCGTAGCAATGCGAGCACACACCGTAGCGCGTCCGGCAGGTGATCGGTGAGCGCACCTTGATCTGGTCAACGCCCTCGGTCTCGAGCAGCCGCACCAGCTTCTCATCGAGCAGCGTGCCGATCGGGATGAGCACATCCTCGCTGCCGGGCTTGACGATGTCCTCTGCCAACACGCGCCCCAGCACGCGCTCGCCCAGCGCCTCGACCACATCGCCGCCTTCGACCAGCGGAGTCATGGCGAGGCCGTTCACGGTGCCGCAGTCGACCTCGGTCACCACCAGGTCCTGCGCCACATCGACCAGGCGGCGGGTGAGGTAGCCCGAGTTTGCCGTCTTCAACGCCGTGTCGGCGAGACCCTTGCGGGCGCCGTGCGTGGAGATGAAGTACTGCAGGACGTTCAGGCCCTCGCGGAAGTTGGCCGTGATCGGCGTCTCGATGATCGAGCCGTCGGGCTTGGCCATCAGGCCGCGCATGCCGGCGAGCTGCCGGATCTGTGCCGCCGAGCCGCGCGCCCCGGAGTCGGCCATCATGAAGATCGAGTTGAACGACTTCTGCTTCTGGCGTACGCCCTTGAAGTCGGTGGCCTCTTCCGAGCCCAGCTTCTCCATCATGGCCTTGGCCACCTGGTCGTTCGCGCGCGACCAGATATCGACCACCTTGTTGTAGCGCTCGCCGTTGGTGACCAGGCCCGAGGCGTATTGGTCCTGGATCTCCTTCACCTCGTTGTCGGCGGAGGTCACGATGCGGGTCTTCTGCTCCGGGATGACGATGTCGTCGATGCCGAAGGAGACGCCCGCGCGGGTCGCGTAGTGGAAGCCGGTGTACATCAGCTGGTCCGCG
>DASQRV010000260.1:0-2903 GCA_035642735.1 Steroidobacteraceae bacterium | reverse complement strand
CTCCTGGAACACCTCGGGGCGACTCAGCAGGCCGCCCGCGATCAGGATCGGATAACTGCGAGTCCCGAGGTTGACGTTGAGGGTGTCCACGGTCAGATCGTTCAGGCGCCGCAACCCGGATGGCGCGGGCGCCGCCCGCAGTATACGTGAGGGCTGCGCGCGTCGATGAGCGGCTATCGCGGGGGCGGCCGGCGCGCGGCGGCGAGCTGCTGCAGCACCTGCTCGGCCACGCTGCTGACCCGCCGGCCGTCGGTCGTGACCACGATGTCGGCGACCTCGCTGTACAGCGGGGCGCGCGCGTCCATGAGATGCGAGAGTCGCGTCTCGGCGTCGCCACTCGCGAGCAGCGGGCGCTTCCTGCCATAGCGTACGCGTTCGGCCTGTTGTGCCACGGAAGTCTCCAGGTAAACGACGCAGCCGCGCTCACTCAACAGGCGCCGGTTCTCCGCCAGCAGCACCGCACCGCCGCCGGTCGCGAGCACGATGCCCTCGAGTGCCGTGAGCGCCTCGATCGCCTCGCGCTCGCGCTGGCGGAAGCCGTCCTCGCCCTCCTTGTCGAAGATGAATGAAATGTCGACGCCGGTACGCCGCTCGATCTCGGCATCGCTGTCGTGGAAGGGCAGCTGCAGCACGCGGGCTAGGTGGCGGCCGACGGCCGTCTTGCCCGAGCCCATCGGGCCGACGAGAAATACGCTGGTCTTGCCGATCATCCGGCCGACAGGATACCCAAAAACGGTGCGGCCGCCCGAAGGCGGCCGCACCCAGCTTTCACAGAGGCCGGGACGCTCAGTTATAGACGCTCACGCCCTCGTGCACGATCTTCGGAGTGATGAAGATCATCAGCTCGTCCTTGTTGTCCTGGTGACTGGTGTTCTTGAACAGGTGCCCGGGGAACGGGATGTCCCCGAGATAGGGGACCTTGGTGTCGTCCTCGCGCTGCGTGGTCTCGAGGATGCCGCCGAGCACCACCGTCTGGCCGTCGTTCACCAGCACCTGCGTCGCGATCTCGCGGGTGTTGATCGAGGGGACGTTCACGCCGCCGGACGCCACCACCACGTTGCCGACGCTGTCGTCGCGCACGTCGAGGTCCATGATGATGCGGTTGTCGGGCGTGATCTGCGGGGTGACCTTCAGCGACAGCACCGCCTTCTTGAACTGAATGGTGGTGGCGCCGCTCGAGGCGGACTGCTGATACGGGATCTCCACGCCCTGCTCGATGGTCGCTTCCTTCTGGTTGGCGGTGACGACGCGCGGGGAGGAGATGATGTTCGCCTGCGTCTCCGCCTGCGCCGCGCTCAGCTCCAGATCGACGATGAAGTTGTTGCCGAGGATGCCGAGGGCGAAGGTGCCCGCGGGGTTGCTTACCGGCAGGTTGATGTTGTAGCGGTTCGCCGCGGTCGGAACCGAGTAGGACCAACCGGCGGGCGGCGTGCCGCCGTTGTTGTTGAGGCCGGCGGCCGTGCCGGTGGTGTTGTAGAGGGTCGAGCCGTTCGCGTGCCAGCCGGTGAAGCCGAAGATCGCACCGAGCTCACGCTTGAAGTCATTGCTGACGATGACGATGCGCGACTCGATCAGCACCTGCCGCACCGGGATGTCGAGCGTCGCCACCAGGCGGCGCACGTCGGCGAGGCGGTCGGAGGTGTCCTGCAGCAGCAGGGTGTTGGTGCGCTCATCCACCGTCACGCTGCCGCGCGGTGAGAGCAGGGAGTTGTTCTGCGACTTGATGAGCGCCTCCATGTCCTTGGCCTTGGCGTAGTTCACCTGCAGGTACTCCGAGCGCAGCGGCGCGAGCTCCTGCACGTCCTTCCTCGCGGCCAGGTCCGCCTTCTCGCGCGCCGCGAGCTCGGCCTGCGGGGCGACGATGATGACGTTGTCCTGCTTGCGCTTGTCGAGACCCTTGGTGCGCAGCACGATGTCGAGCGCCTGGTCCCACGGCACGTTCTGCAGACGCAGCGTGACGTTGCCGCTCACCGAATCGCTCACCACGATGTTCTGTCCGCTGGCATCGGCCAGCAGCTGCAGCACGGCGCGCGTCTCGATGTCCTGGAAATTGAGCGTCAGCCGCTCGCCGGTGTAGATCGGCTTGTCCTCCTGGGCGTTGGCGGCGTGGCGCTTCGGCGACACTTCGACGACGTACTGGTCGTCCGACTGATAGGCGAGCTGCTCGAAGTCCCCGTTGGCGGAGATCGCGATGCGCGAGCCGTTGCCGACGCGGGTCACGTCGAAGCCCTGGATCGGGGTGCCGTAGTCGCTGGCGTCGTAGCGGCGCATGAGATTGACCGGCACGCTCGCGTCACTGAAGTCGACCACTACCTGGTTGCCGACCTGGTGCAGGTTGATGTGGATGTGCGGGTCGGAGAGCTTGACCATCACCCGCCCGGCGCCATCGGAACTGCGGCGGAAGTCGATGGCGCGCAGCTCGCGCACGTTGCCGAGCGGAGTTGCGGTGGGAGTCGCGGCCACCGTGGCGGTCGCGGCGCTCGCGCCGCCCAGCATCACCACGATGTTGTTGCCGGCGACGCGCGTGTCGTAGGGCACGAGCTTGTCGAGGCTCACCACCAGGCGCGTGCGGTCCTTGGTCTCGGCCGCGACGATGGTATCGACTCCGGATGCATGCACGTCGATGCGCTTGGACGCCATGGCGAGCGCCGTGTTGGGCAGATCGAAGGAGATGCGCGCCGGGTTGTCGATCGTGAACGACATGGGCTGCGGGGCGGGCCCCGACAGGCGCATGGTGATCTGCAACTGCTGTCCCGGCAGGGGTTGCACGTCGACCGACTGCAACGCGGGTTGGTCCGCGCTGCGGGCTGGAGCTGCCGGTACCAGGCCAAGTCCCGCGGCGAGCACCAGCGAGGCGGCGGCGCCGAAGAGACGATTCATCAGGCTGGACGAGTGCATTCTGA
>DASQRV010000259.1:0-8476 GCA_035642735.1 Steroidobacteraceae bacterium | reverse complement strand
CCGACGCGGACTCGCTCTGGTACGCCTCGAATCGCACCACGCCATTCGCCCGTGAGTTGCGCCCGGCCGTCTACGGCCTCGCCAACGAGTCCCTGGACACGCCATGGCCAAAGCTGCAGCGGGTGCGCTCGGGCTTCGAGGCATGGCTACGGCCACCCCGCGAAATTTCGCCCGCCGCGACCGATGAGTTAGCCCCGGTCGGCAAGACGCGAAATTTCGCGGGGAACACGGGCGAGCCGCCGCCCGCGCCGGTGGAGGGACTCTTTGCGCTGCTCGCCGATCGCACGCCGGCGGAGGCGCAGCCACAGGCGCAGACCGGCGCCCTGCCGCGAGAGTGGGCGCAGGCGCTCTCGGCGCCGTTCGTGCTGCACCCCGAGTACGGCACGCGCTGCTCCACGGTGCTGCTGGAAGGTGACGGACGGCTGCAACTCGTGGAACGACGTTTCGATCCTGCGGGCCGGCTGAGCGGGGAAACCGAATTCAGCCTGCAGCCGGGCGAGTGGCCCTGACGGCCACCCCACCAAGCCACCCCACCAAGCCACCCCAGGAAATTGCGCTTGCCGTGCTCAGTGAGCTCCTGCCCCCTAACAAGATGCGTAATTTCCTGCGGACCCTGGTGCATGCGGTGCGCGCGCCGAGCGGCGTGGCGCGCGGAACCGCCGCCGCGCCCGGCCACTCTCATGAGTCGACTGCGAGCGGCCCCGCCCGCAACGCTCTAGAATCCCGACACTTTTTGTCTGATCACACGGTGAGATGGCGCAGCCCAATTTCCTGCCGCGGGGTCGTCGGTTACTCAGGCGGGCCCCGGGACTCCTGCTGTGCCTGCTCGCCGGGCCGCTCGCGCACGCCGCCAGTGTCACCGTGGAGGTGCGCGGCGTCGTCGACGGGGAGCGTGACAACGTGCTCGCCTTCCTGAGTTTCGAGCGCTTTCGCCGGGGCGGCATGGATCTCAACGCCGACTCCGTCGAGCGGCTGCACAACCGCGTCGAGCGCGAGGTGGCCGCCGCGCTGCGGCCCTTCGGCTATTACGAGCCCAAGGTCGAATCGACCGTGACCGAGCAGGGCCGTGGCGACTGGCGCGTCGTGATCGACATCACCCCGGGCCCTCCGGTGCTGCTCGACCACGTCGACGTGCGGGTCGAGGGACCCGGGGCGAGCGATCCGCTCTTCCAGCGCATTCTGAAGAATCTGCCAATGCGCAGCGGCGATCGCCTCAATCATGCCGCCTACGATGCCGTCAGGGCCGACCTGCAACGTACCGCGGCGACCTACGGGTATGTCGATGCCAGGCTGATCCGCAACGAGCTGCTCGTCGACCCCCCGAATCACACGGCCAACATCGCGCTGCAGCTCGAAACCGGCGAGCGCTACCGTTTCGGCGCTACCACCATCGAGCAGCACGTCATCAACCAGAAGCTGGCGCGCCGCTACCTGCGATACCGCGAGGGCGACTACTACGACCTCACCCAGGTGCTGCGCACGCAGTTCGCGCTGGATGACGCCGGGTTCTTTGCCAACCTCGAGGTACTGCCCGGGGACCCGGACCACCAGGCACGCACCGTGCCGGTGAGGATCCGCGCCGATGCCGGCCGGCGTCACCGCTACTCGATCGGCGGGGGCTGGGCCACCGACACCGGGATACGCGGCACCTTCGCCTACGAGGATCGCCGCATCAATTCCCTTGGCCACAGCCTGAGTGTCTCGGTGCAGGCCTCGCAGGTGCAGAAGTACTATGTGCTGAGCCGTTATCGCATCCCGGTCGGCGACCCGGCGGTAGAGAACGTCTCCCTCAACGCCCTCGTCCAGCAGGAGACGCTCGCCGACGTCACCGCGATCACGCAGTCGGCCGGCGCTAGCTGGACCGACGTCACCGGTGGCTGGCAGCACGTGTGGCAGCTGAATGGTGTGCACACCGTGAGCGACAACAGCGCCCCCACCGTCGTGAACGTCAACCAGTCGCGCTCGGATGAGCTGATCGTGCCGGAGCTCAATCTCGCGCGGGTGCCGACGGGCTTCCTCGGCGAGCCGCTGTTCGAGCGTCCGCTTTACCTCACCATCAAGGCCTCGCACAGCGCGCTCGGCTCGCAGGCTGACTTCCTGCAGTTTCACCTCGATGCCATACGGGTGTTCCCGCTCGTCGGCAAGTGGCACCTGCTGATGCGCGGCGAGATCGGCACCACCTTCGTCAGGAACTTCAACGACCTGCCGGCCGTGTACCGCTTCTTCGCCGGGGGTGACAACAGCGTCCGCGGCTTCGCCTACAACGAGCTGTCGCCGCTCGAAGGCCCGGAGTGTCAGACCAACAGCGCGGGCCAGGTGCTGCTCACCGCGAACGGCAGCTGTCAGCCGAAGCCGGGCTTCTACCTCAAGACCGGCGGCAAGGACATCGTCACCGGCACCGTGGAAGTCGTCCGCACGCTACCGAGAAACCTTGGCGTCGCCGCCTTTTTCGACTACGGCAACGCGCTCAACAGCTTTCACAAGCCGGATTGCGTGCCGGGAACCATGCCGGGAACGACCATCTGCCCGCCTTTCATTCAATACTCGGTGGGCGTCGGCCTGCGGGTGCTCCTGCCGGTCATCACGCTCGGCATCGACATCGCCCAGCCGCTTTCGACCAATGCCGGTCCGCGGCTGCACATCAACTTCTCGCCGAAGATCGGACACTAGGACGCAAGCCGATGCGCCGGTTACTGCTCGCCCTCGCCGTCCTCATCGTCATCACCGCCGTGGCGGCGCCGGTGGTGCTCGTGTGGTCGGCGCTGTTCACGACCGGCGGGCTCCAGTTCGTGATCCGCCACCTCCCGCAGCAGCTCGGACCGGTACGCCTGACCATCACGGGTGTCAGCGGTACGGTCGCCCGCGGCGTCAACATCAAGCGCGTCGAGATCGAGCATGAGCTGGTGCACATCACGGTCACGGGCATCGAGGGCCGGGTCGCCCTGCGGCCCCTGGTGCTTCAGACCATCCGCGTGGCGCACGGCAAGGTGCAGAACGTCCTCATCGAGGTGAAGCGTCGCACCACGCCCTCGACACCGGGGCCGCCGACTTTCCTGCCGGCCTGGCTCATCATCAACTGCGAGGATGCGGAGGTCGGCAGCGCAAGGCTCACGGTCTACAACGGCTTCCATCTCGAAGCCGACGACCTGCGCGGCGCGGCAGTGATCCGCCACAGCTACATCCGCTTCTTCAGCGTCGAGGGCCGGCTCGAGGATGCGCAGGTGAGCGCTCTTGGCGTTTTGCGCGCGACCGACCCGCTCGGCATGGAGGTGAAGGCGCACCTCGACTGGACGCCTGAAGGGCAGCCGCCATGGACGGTAGCCGGTAGCGCGCGCGGCGACCTCGACGCTCTCAACATCGTCGCGCATGTCACGAGCCCGTTCCGTGCCGACCTCACCGGACAGGCGCTCACTCTCACCAGCCACTGGCATTGGGCTGCCGATGCCGTGGTCCAGAGCTTCGACCTCAAGGCCTGGAATGTGAACGCTCCCCTCCTCGGCAGCATGACCGGGCACCTGGCAGGCTCCGGCTCCGAGAGCGGCTTCAGCGCTCACGGGCCGGTGAACCCCACGGGACTGCACGCCGGAGTGTTCGAGGTGCAGCTGACCGGCAACTACACGAACCGCGTGCTGAGTGCGCAACACCTGGAAGCGCGCCACCTGGCTTCCGGCGCACGGGTCAGCGGCTCGGGCACGATCGGCATCGTCGACCACGGGCCGCGGCTCGATCTGAAGGGTGAGTGGAGCGATTTCCGCTGGCCGCTCGCCGGGCGCCAGGTGGCGGTGCTCAGCCCCGCGGGCTCCTTCGCGATCTCGGGCCTCATGCCCTACCAGGTACGCCTGAGTGGTCGTGGCCGCGCGGCGGAGCTCCCGGAGATGGCCCTGGACGCGAGCGGCACGCTCGGCCAGGACGGCCTCACCTTCGATCCGGCGGAGGTCGACCTCTTCGACGGACATGCGAGTGTCAGCGGCAGCGTCCTGTGGGCGCCATCGCAGAGCTGGTCCGTGAGGGGCCGTGCCACCGGGATCAACCCGGGGGTACTGCGCTCCGATCTCCCCGGCAGTCTCAGCTTTACGTTCGCTGCTTCCGCGCGCGGCTTCGACACCCGCGCCGATCTCACGGCCTCCTTCAGCGACATCACCGGCCAGCTGCGCGGACTTGCGGCAAGCGGCGGCGGCACGCTCACGCATGCCGGCGCCACCTGGGGATTCAGTAACGTGCGCGTGGGACTCGGCACGGCGCGTCTCGCGCTCGACGGGACGATCGGCGAACGCGTGAGCGTGCGCTTCGCGGCCAACGTGCGCGACCTGGGCCCGCTCGTAGCGAATGCGCGGGGCGAGCTCCGGGCCTGGGGAACGGTGAGCGGCACGCTCGCCGAGCCGGACATCGTCGGCGGCGCCCACGCCCGCGACTTCGCCTGGCAGGGAGTCACGCTCAAGGCGTTCGACGCCGACGTCAACTTCAATCCCGGTGCGCCGGCCACGCCATCGAGGATCGACGTGCGGCTGCGTGAGCTGACTTTCGCGGGGCGCACCGTCGAGACCGTGGCGCTGACTCTCGACGGGCCACCCTCGGCCTTGAATGTCCGTTTCGCCGCCACGGCGCCCGGGCTCTCGGTCGGAGCCGAGGCCACCGAAGGGTACGCCCACGGCGTCTTCAGCGGCCAGCTGACCGCGCTGAGTGTCATCGGCAGCGCGCAGCTGCGGCTCGCGCTCGAGCACCCGGTGGACCTGAGCGTGGGGCTCGAGCGTGCGCGGGTCGACTGGATGTGCCTGGTCGGAACCCCGGGCAGTCTCTGTGCGGACGGAGCGTGGTCATCTGAAGGATGGTCGGCCACGCTCTCGGCGAATCAGCTGCCGCTCGCGACGCTCACGGCAGGCCGAACCCCGGCGGTCGAGTACACCGGCACCGTGAGCGCACACGCACAGGTCGCGGGGGGCCCCGCGAAGCCCTTGCAGGGCACGCTCACCGCGCAGCTGGCGAACGCCGAGATCGTGCACAAGCTCGTCAGCCACAAGGTGGAGCACACGCGGATCGGCTCGGGCACCGTGGAGCTCACAGCCACGCCGACCCTCATCAGCGCGCACGCCGATCTCGGCGACGGCAGCGTCGGCACGATGCGGGGCACGCTCGAGCTGCAGCGCGAGCCGCAAGGGCGTTGGCAGGACATGCCCCTGACCGGCGAGCTGCACGCTCAGACGGACGAGGCCAGCCTGCTGACCTTATATGTGCCCGACATCGACCGCTCCTCCGGTCACCTCGCCGCCGACCTTCACCTCGCCGGCACCGCCGGGTCGCCGCGACTCACCGGTCTCGTCAGGGTGACCGACGGTGAGATCGACGTCTACCGGATCAACCTCAGCCTGCGACAGATCGCGCTGCAGGCGCAGCTCGGCGACACCTCCGTCGACTTCAAGGGCAGCGTGCGCGCCGGCAAGGGCGAGGCGAGCGCGACCGGCCGCCTCGAGTGGCGCCATCTGCTGCCCTACGGCAGGTTTCACCTCGAAGGGACCAACCTCAGGGTCTCCGACCTCCCGGAGGCGCAGATCGACGCCTCGCCGGCGCTCGACTTCGATGTCAACGGACACAGGATCGAGGTCACCGGCAGGGTCACCATACCGTTCGCCAGGATACAGCCGAAGGACCTCACAACTGCCGTGCGGACTTCGCCCGATGAGGTCATCGTCGGCAGCGAGCCGGAGGACGTCAACGAGCGCTTCGAAGTCTTCAGCACCATCACGCTCGCCCTCGGCGATCATGTGAACATCGATGCGATGGGGCTCACCGCGCGGCTCGTCGGCAGCGTCACCATCCGCAGCGGTTTCGACGCCATCACCCGCGGCAACGGCGAGCTGTCTGTGGCGGAAGGCCAATACGCCGCCTTCGCGCGCCGACTCGACATCTACCGCGGACGACTGATCTTCACCGGGGGACCGATCACCAACCCGGGGCTCGACGTCGTCGCGCAGCGGGTCTTTCCGGGAAGTGTGACCGCGGGCGTGAACGTGCGCGGCACCCTTGCGCAGCCGAGCATCTCGTTCTTCTCCGACCCATCGATGACGCAGGCGCAGATCGCCTCCCTGATTCTCGCCGGCGGCTCGCTGGACACGGGCGCGAGCGCGGGCAACGCCGCGCTCGGCCAGGGCGCGGCACTGCTCGCCGCTCAGCTCGGCTCGCACGTGGGTATTCCCGATGTGAGCCTCGAGACCGACCCGCTCCTCAACGAGACTTCGCTGGTGCTCGGCCGTTTCCTCTCGCCGCGCCTGTACGTCAGTTACGGCGTGAGCCTCACGCAGCAGCTCAACACCTTCAAGATGCGCTATACGCTCAGCGATCACTGGACGATACGCACCGAAGTGGGCCAGGCTTACGGTGCGGACCTGGTGTACTCGATCGCGAAGTAGGAGCGCGTGTGACCGCGACCGTGGTCCTCGTCACCTTGCTGCTCGCGCCAGCAGCCTCCGGCAACGCTGCGGCGCCCGCCGCCTGCGAGGTCTGGACGCGCGGCAGCGAGACGCTGCCGCCGCACGTGAAGGAGTGGTTCGCTCACTCCACGGACGAGCGGGTGGTGCGGTGTCCGCAGGCCGCGGCGACGGAAGGCGCGGGCGCGGCGGCGCTGTACTTCGGCGAGGGCGCGCTGACCCAACACGGCACGGTCTGCACCTACCCGAGACACGGCTTGACGCTCGTCGGCAGAGACGCCGCAGCCCGCCTCGAGCGCTACGACCGCTCCGAGTCGCTCGCCATGGCGCTCGCGGGCCCGCAGTGCCCACCGCCGCACGCCGCTACGAGCGCGCAAGGCTACGTCGAGACCTACGACATCAGCACCGCGACTTTTGCCGGGATCATGCAGCTGTGGTCGGCAATCGCCACCTCGGCGGTGGCCCCCGCCGGCGCCGATGGCGCGCGCGCGTCGGTGGGCGAGACGCATGCGCGCCTCAAGGCGGCGCTCGGTCCGCGCACGAGCGGCGCGATCGTGACGCGGATCGTACGCATCCCCGGCTCGCTGCTGCGCCACCGCTACGCGATGTTCGTCAAAGCGCCGGACTCGCCTGACGCGGCCGGCTCCCGCTTCGTGATCTACCTGGACAAGACCCTGCGCGGCCCCTACGCGATCACGGCCTTCGCCGAGACCAACTGAGCCTCCCTCCCGGCACGCCGCCCGGCCGCGCCTTGACTCGGGTGCATTTTTATGCAGAATGCGCGCATGTTTATGCGGGAGTACCCGTGCCCATGCTGACCGACGCCCACCAGCTCGAGCGCCGCGGCGCCATCATGCGCATCCTGCGCGAGGGTCAGGTGCGCCGGCAGGAGGACCTGGTGCGCCTGCTGAGAAAGGCCGGGCACGAGGTCACCCAGTCCTCGATCAGTCGCGATCTGCGCGACCTCGGCGTGCTCAAGGCGAGCGGCCGATACGTGTTGCCGGCGGAGGAGCTGACGCGCACCAACGGCGACTTCGCCACGCTGGCACAGTTCGTGCGCCAGCTGCGGCTCGCGGGACCCACCATTACGGTGCTGCGCACCACGATCGGCGCCGCCCAGAGCGTCGCGGTCGCCATCGACAAGGCCGAATGGCCGGAAGTCGCGGGCACCATCTCCGGCGACGACACCATTTTCATCGCCACCGCCAACGCGCGCGCGCAGGAGGCTCTGGTCGGCCGGCTGCGCGGGCTCTTCCGGGTCTAAACCATGTCCAACGCTTCCTCGCCGATGGGCGCCCCCGTCGTTCTCGCCTACTCCGGCGGCCTCGACACCTCCTTCCTCGTGCCGTGGCTCGCAGAAGCCGAACGCCGCCCGGTAATCACCGTCACGGTCGATACCGGCGGCATCGACGCTGCCGCCGCGCGCACCCTCGCTGAGCGCGCGCGTGCACTCGGAGCCGTGGCGCATCACCAGATCGACGCGCGCGCCGCTTACTTCGAGCAGGTGCTGCGCTTTCTCGTCATGGGCAACGTGCGCCGCGGGCAGCTCTACCCGCTGTGCGTCGGCGCCGAGCGCGTCATGCAGGCGCAGACCATGGCGCGCATGGCGCGCGAGCTCCACTCCGACACCGTCGCCCACGGCTGCACCGCCGCCGGCAACGACCAGGTGCGTTTCGAGGTCGCGCTGCGCACGCTCGCGCCCGACCTCAAGGTGCTGGCACCGGTGCGCGATCAGGCGTTCCGGCGTCAGGACGAGCTCGACTATCTCGCGCAGCGCGGTCTGCCGGTGCCACCGACCGGCGCCCGCTACTCGGTCAACCGCGGCCTGTGGGGTGTCACCATCGGCGGCAAGGAAACACTCACCTCCGCGGGCAGTATTGCAGATGACGCCTGGATGTTGACGCGCGACGCCTTCGCGCACCCGCGCCCCGCCGAGCGTCACGTGCTCAGCTTCCTCGAGGGCCGGCCGCACGCGCTCGACGGCGAGACGCGCCTGCCGGTCGCGATCATCGAGGCTCTGGAGGCTCTCGCTGCGCCCTTCGGGATCGGCCGTG
>DASQRV010000258.1:0-6373 GCA_035642735.1 Steroidobacteraceae bacterium | reverse complement strand
GGCGGGCCACGCCATCGTCGGCATGACGGTTCCCGAGCACGACCCGGTTTACAAGGTGACCATCATCCCGCGCGGGATGATGGTCACCTTGTAAACCGGGTCGTGCTCGGGAACCGTCATGCCGACGATGGCGTGGCCCGCCTCGTGATAGGCGGTCATCTTCTTTTCCGCCTCGCTCATGACCATGGAGCGCCGCTCGGTGCCCATCATGATCTTGTCCTTGGCGCGCTCGAACTCCTCCATGCCGACGATGCGCTTGTTGGCGCGCGCCGCGAACAGGGCCGCCTCGTTCACGAGGTTGGCGAGATCGGCGCCGGAGAATCCCGGTGTGCCGCGCGCGATCAGCGCCGGCTTCACATCGTCGGCCAGCGGCACGCGCCGCATGTGCACGCGCAGGATCTGCTCGCGGCCGCGCACGTCCGGCAGCGGCACGACCACCTGGCGGTCGAAGCGGCCCGGGCGCAGCAACGCCGGATCCAGCACGTCCGGGCGGTTGGTGGCCGCGATGACGATGATGCCTTCGTTGCCCTCGAAACCATCCATCTCGACCAGCAGCTGGTTGAGGGTCTGCTCGCGCTCGTCGTGGCCGCCGCCGAGGCCCGCGCCGCGGTGACGGCCGACGGCGTCGATCTCATCGATGAAGATGATGCACGGAGCGTGCTTTTTCGCCTGCTCGAACATGTCGCGCACGCGCGATGCGCCGACACCGACGAACATCTCGACGAAGTCCGAGCCGGAGATCGTGAAGAACGGGACTTTGGCTTCGCCCGCGATGGCGCGCGCGAGCAGCGTCTTGCCGGTTCCGGGCGAGCCGACCATGAGCACGCCCTTGGGGATCTTGCCGCCGAGTTTCTGGAACTTGCCGGGATCCTTGAGGAAGTCGACGATCTCGCCCACTTCCTGCTTGGCTTCATCGACTCCCGCGACATCCGCGAAGGTGACGTTCACCTGGTCCTCGCCGAGCAGCCGTGCGCGGCTCTTGCCGAAGGACATGGCCCCGCGTCCGCCCGACGCGCCCTGCATCTGCCGCAGCATGTAGAGGAATACCAGTATCAACAGCAGCGCCGGAGCCATCTGCAGGAACAGCTGCCCGATGAAGTTCGGCTGCTTGGGCTCGCGCGAGTCGAGCGTAACGCCCGACTTCAGCAGCGTGCCGATGAGTGCCGTGTAGTCGGTCTCGGGGTTGTGGGTCTTGAAGGTGGATTTGTCCTTGCGCACCCCGTAGATCAGCTCCCCCTGCAGCACCACCGATTCGACGCGGCTGCTCTTCACGTCCTCGATGAAGGTCGAATAGGGAATGTCCTGAGGCTGGCCCACCGTCGGCATGTAGCGACTGAACACCGCCAGCAGCACGAGCACGATCACGACCCAGAGCAGGATGTTCTTTGTCAAATCGTTCAAAGGCTTCCGTCCTCGTTCGCCCGTGTGGCTCTCGGCCTCAAAGCAACCTACACCAAGCGAAACTGCATGGCCAGTAGATACATCTCGGGGCTGCGCGCGCGCGAAGCCTCCGGTTTCAGCAGCTTCACGCGGTCAAATCGACCGCGGGCGTCCTTCAGCAGCTCCACGAACCCCGAACCCTGAAAGACCTTGATCAGGGCGTGCCCCCCCGGCTTCAAGACGCGCCCGGCCATCGCGAGCGCCAGCTCCGCCAGGTACATCGAGCGGGGCTGGTCGATCGCGTCCACGCCGCTCAGGTTCGGCGCCATGTCCGAGAGGAGCACATCGACCTGCCGGCCCGGCAGGAGCCCCACGACCTGATCGAAGATCTCCGGCTCGCGGAAGTCACCCTGCACGAACTCGACTCCCGGGAGCTCCGGCATCGGGAGGATGTCCGTCGCCACCACGCGACCGCTCCGGCCGACGCGGCGCACGGCGTACTGGCTCCAGGCGCCCGGCGCTGCACCGAGATCGAGACATACCGCGCCCGGCTTCAGCAGCTTCGCGCGCCGGTCGATCTCTTCGAGCTTGAACACCGCCCGCGAGCGCCAGCCCTCGCTCTGCGCCTTCTGGACGAAAGGATCGGCAAAGTGCTCCTTGAGCCAGCGCGCGCTGCTCCTCGAACGCCGCTTCATCGATGTCGATATCCGCTACCCGCCATAGTTCCCCCTACAATGCCGCGATGGAGCGTGGCTCGCACCCGGCCGGCGCGGCGGCGCCACCAAAGCTGTCGGAGCGCCAGCGCAAGCACCTGCGGGCGCTGGCGCATGCCCTGAAGCCCGTGATCCGTCTCGGAAACGCGGGATTGACGCCCGCGGTGACCGCAGAGACCGCGCGTGCCCTCGAGGACCACGAGCTCATCAAGGTGAAGGCCCCGGGCGGGGACCGCGCAGCGCGCGATGAGCTCTTCGCCGCGCTGGCGCGGGACACCGGCAGTGCGCTTGTGCACCGCATCGGCAACGTCGCCGTGCTCTACCGTCCAGCGCCACTGCCCCGCATCCTCATCCCCGACCGGTGAGGCGGGGGTGGCCGAGGCGCCCCGCTCAGGCGAGGCGCACGGCCACGATCTCGTACGAGCGCGTGCCGCCGGGCGCCGCCACGTCCACGATCTCTCCCTCGGCTTTGCCGACCAGCGCCCGGGCGATGGGGGAAGTGACCGAGATGCGCCCGGCGCGAATGTCGGCCTCGTCCTCGCCGACCACCTGGTAGGTGACGCGCGCGCCATCGGCCTGATCCTCGAGCTCCACCGATGCCCCGAATACCACCTTGCCGGTATCCGGAAGACGCGCGGGGTCGATGACCTCCGCGCTCGCGAGCTTGTGCTCGATCTCCTTGATGCGCCCTTCGATGAACCCCTGCTGCTCGCGCGCCGCGTGGTACTCGGCGTTCTCCGAGAGATCGCCGTGGCCGCGTGCCTCGGCGATCGCCTTGATGATGGCCGGGCGCACCTCGGACTTCAGGCGCTTGAGCTCTGCGCGCAGTGCCTCGGCACCGCGCAGTGTCATGGGCGTGCGCTTCATGTCGCGAGCGCCTCGCCGTGCAGTTCCTGCAGGCTATGCACCTCGACTTCATCGAGGTGATCGAGCGCCTCGCAGGTGGCGAGTCCAGCGGCGATCGTCGTGTAGTAGGTCACGCGATGGTGCACGGCCTCGCGGCGGATCGAGTTCGACTCGCGGATGGCCTGCTTGCCCTCGGTGGTATTGATGATGAGGTCGATCTCGTCGTTCTTGATCATATCGACGATGTGCGGCCGCCCCTCACGCACCTTGTTCACGCGCCGGCACGGCACCCCGGCCTCGGCGAGCGCGCGCGCGGTGCCTTCGGTCGCCACCACCTCGAAACCGCGCTCGATCAGCTTCTTCGCGAGCGTCACGGCCGGCGGCTTGTCACGATCGCGCACGCTGATGAAGCACACGCCCTGGCGCGGCAGCACCACACCCGAGGCGCTCTGCGCCTTGGCGTAGGCCTCGCCGAAGGTGCGACCCGTGCCCATGACCTCGCCGGTCGATTTCATCTCCGGACCCAGGATCGGATCGGCCTCGGGGAACTTGACGAAGGGGAACACCGCCTCCTTCACCGAAAAGTACGGCGGCACCCGCTCGATGGCCCCGACCAGCTGCTTCAGCTTGTGCCCGGTCATGACGCGCGCGGCGATCTTGGCGAGGGGCTGGCCGGTCGCCTTGGAAACGAAGGGCACGGTGCGCGAGGCGCGCGGGTTCACCTCGAGCACATAGATGACGCCCGCCTGAATCGCGAACTGCACGTTCATGAGGCCGACGACGTTCAGTGCGCGCGCGAGCTTACGGGTCTGCTCGCGCAGCTCGGACTGCATCTCGCGCGAGAGGCTGGCCGGGGGGAGCGAGCAGCCCGAATCCCCCGAGTGCACGCCCGCCTGCTCGATGTGCTCCATGATGCCGCCGATAAGCACGTCCTCGCCGTCGCACACCGCATCGACATCGACCTCGATGGCCACATCGAGAAAGCGATCGAGGAGCACCGGGCTGTCGTTGGACACCTGCACCGCGTTCGCCATGTAGCTGCGCAGGTCGTCCTCGTTGAACACGATCTCCATGGCGCGTCCGCCGAGCACGTAGCTCGGGCGCACCACGAGCGGAAAGCCCACCTCGCGCCCGAGCGCGACCGCCTGGTCCTCGTTGCGCGCGGTGGCGTTGGCCGGCTGCTTGAGCCCGAGCTTCTTCACCAGCGCCTGGAAGCGCTCGCGGTCCTCGGCGATATCGATCGAATCCGGGGATGTGCCGATGATGGGCGCGCCGGCCGCCTCCAGCGCGCGCGAGAGCTTCAGCGGGGTCTGGCCGCCGAACTGCACGATCACTCCCTCGGGCTTCTCCACCGCGAGGATCTCGAGCACGTCCTCCAGCGTGAGCGGCTCGAAGTAGAGCCGATCGGAGGTGTCGTAATCGGTCGAGACGGTCTCGGGATTGCAGTTGACCATCAAGGTCTCGAAGCCGTCCTCGCGCAGCTGCAGTGCCGCGTGCACGCAGCAGTAGTCGAACTCGATGCCCTGGCCGATGCGATTGGGACCGCCTCCGAGAATCATGATCTTGCGGCGCGTGCTGGGATTCGCCTCGCACTCCTCCTCGTAGGTCGAGTACAGGTACGCGGTGGAGGTCGCAAATTCGCCCGCGCAGGTGTCGACGCGCTTGTAGACGGGTCGCACCTTCAACTCGTGACGCTTCTCGCGGATCGCCTTCTCCGGCATGTCGAGGATGTGCCCGAGACGGCTGTCGGAGAAGCCCTTGCGCTTCAGAAAGCGCAGACGATCGGCGGTGAGCGCGCGGAAGCCGTCCTCGCGCACCTTCGCCTCCTCCCGCACCAGCTCCTCGATGTGCGCGAGGAACCACGGATCGATGCGGGTGAGCTCGCCGATGCGCGTGAGCGTCCAGCCGGCGCGGAACGCATCGGCCACGTACAGCAGGCGGTTCGCGCCCGGAGCACGCAGCTCGTGCGCGAGACGATCCCGGCTCTCGTCCGAGAGCGGCATCGGCAGCTGGGGGTTGAGACCGTCGAGTCCGGTCTCCAGTCCCCGCAGCGCCTTCTGCAGCGATTCCTGGAAGGTGCGGCCGATGGCCATGACTTCGCCCACCGACTTCATCTGCGTCGTGAGGCGGTCGTTGGCGGCGGGGAACTTCTCGAAGGTGAAGCGCGGCAGCTTCACCACCACGTAGTCGATCGAGGGCTCGAACGACGCTGGGGTCGCCCCGCCCGTGATCTCATTCCGCAGCTCATCGAGGGTGTAGCCGACGGCGAGCTTTGCGGCGATCTTGGCGATCGGGAAGCCGGTCGCCTTGGAAGCCAGTGCCGAGGAGCGCGACACCCGCGGATTCATCTCGATCACCAGCAGCCGCCCGTCCTGGGGGTTCACCGCGAACTGCACGTTCGAGCCGCCGGTATCGACGCCGATCTTGCGCAGCACCGCGACGGAGGCGTCGCGCATGCGCTGGTATTCCTTGTCGGTGAGGGTGAGCGCCGGGGCGATCGTGATGGAATCGCCGGTATGCACGCCCATCGGATCGAGATTCTCGATCGAGCAGACGATGATGCAGTTGTCCGCGTGGTCGCGCACCACCTCCATCTCGAACTCTTTCCAGCCGATTACCGACTCCTCGAGCAGCACTTCGCCGGTCGGTGATGCGTCCAGCCCGCGCATCACGATGTCTTCGAGCTCCTCGCGGTTGTAGGCGATGCCTCCGCCGCTGCCGCCGAGGGTGAAGGACGGACGGATGACGACCGGGTAGCCGATCTCCCCGGCAATGGCGAGCGCTTCATCGAGGCTGCGCGCGATCTGCGACTGCGGTGTCTCGAGCCCGATCTCGCGCATGGCGTTGCGGAAGAGCTCGCGGTCTTCCGCCATGTCGATGGCCTCGCGCGAGGCTGCGATCAGCTCCACGCCGTATTTCTCGAGCACGCCCTCGCGCACCAGGTCGAGCGCGGTGTTGAGCCCGGTCTGACCGCCCATGGTCGGCAGCAGTGCATCCGGGCGCTCCTTCTCGATGATGCGCGCCACCGTGTGGGCATTCACCGGCTCGATGTAGATGGCATCCGCCATCTCGGGGTCAGTCATGATGGTCGCGGGGTTCGAATTGACCAGGATGACGCGGAAGCCCTCCTCGCGCAGCGCCTTGCACGCCTGGGCCCCGGAGTAATCGAACTCGGACGCCTGGCCGATGACGATGGGCCCTGCGCCGATGATCAGGATGCTGTGGATGTCGGTGCGCTTCGGCACGTGGCTCAGCGTCCGCCGGCCTTCTGGCGGCGCAGATTCTCTTCGCTGACCTTCAGCTGTGCCTGCAGCCGGCTCAGCATCAGGTGATTGAATCGCTCGAACAGCGCCTTCACATCGTGCGGACCCGGGCTCGCCTCGGGGTGTCCCTGGAACCCGAACACCGGGCGCTCGCGGAAGGCGAGCCCCTGG
>DASQRV010000257.1:0-11522 GCA_035642735.1 Steroidobacteraceae bacterium | reverse complement strand
GTGCAGCGACGGTGAGATCGGCGGCCTTGCGGGCATCGAGCGGTTCCTCCGTACCTGGGTGCCGCGCATCGAGGCGGCGCCAGCCTTCAGCGCCGATGGCATGCTGGTCATCACCTTCGACGAGTCCGATGGCGCAGGTGCGGACGGCTCGAGTGCCTGCTGCGGCGAGCGGCCGCTTGCCGGTGCGAGATTCCAGCCGGGGTTCAACGGCCCGGGCGGCGGGCGGGTCGGGGCGATCGTGCTCTCGAAGTACGTGCAGCCGGGAACGGTCTCGGCCGTGCCCTACAATCACTATTCGCTGCTGCGCACCGTCGAGGCGATCTTCGCTCTGCCCTATCTCGGTTACGCGGCGGAACCTGAGCTGCGCGTGTTCGGTCCGGACGTGTTCAGCGCCGTCTCGCCCGGACCCTGAGCCGTCCGTCCCGATCGCGCTTGGCTCGCGCTACTCGTCGCGCCGCTGCGCGGGTCCCGGCACCGGGCCGCCGCCCGCCACGGGCGCCGGCTCATCCAGCTTCTCCCCCATCAGGCGGCGAACTGCGACGTAACACACCGGGATCATGAGTACCCCGAGCAGCGCCGCACTCAACATGCCGCCGACCACGCCGGTGCCGATGGCGTGGCGCGCGTTGGCCCCGGCGCCGGTGGAGACCACCATGGGGAACACCCCGAGAATGAAGGCGAAGGACGTCATGAGGATCGGCCGGAAGCGCAGCCGTGCCGCCTCCAGCACGCCCTCGTGCAGGCTCTTGCCGTTTTTCTGCGCGGTGACCGCGAACTCGACGATCAGGATGGCGTTCTTCGCCGACAGGCCGATGATGGTGATGAGGCCGACCTTGAAGAACACATCGTTCGGCAGTCCGCGCACCAGCGCCGCGACCGCCGTGCCAACGAGCCCGACCGGCACCGCCATCAGCACCGCGGCCGGAACGCTCCAGCTCTCGTAGAGGGCGGCGAGACACAGGTACACCACCAGGATCGACAGCGCGAACAGCATCGGAGCCTGGCTGCCGGAGATCAGCTCCTGCAGCGACTGGCCGGCCCAGTCGTTGGCGATGCCGCGCGGCAGATGCGTGTCGACGATGTTCTGCATCGCCTGCATGGCTTCGCCGGAGCTTCGGCCCGGGGCGTTGTTGCCGGTGATCTCCACTGCCGCGTAGCCATTGAAGCGGGTGAGCGAGGGCGGGCCGACGACCCAGTCGGCACGCACGAAGTTGGCAAGCGGGATCATGTTGCCGCCGGCGCCCGCCATGTAGAAGTGCCCGAGCGCCTCGGGGGTCATGCGCCAGGGGGCATCCGCCTGCAGCAGCACGCGCAGCACGCGCCCCTGGTAGACGAAGTCATTCGCATACACCGGCGCCAGCATCAGCTGCAGCGCCGTGTAGACATCGCTCGCCGAGAGTCCCATCGACTGCGCCTGCACCCGGTCTACCGTCAGGTGCAGCTGCGGCGCCGGCGGCAGCCGGTTGGCGCGCACGCCGCTCAGTGTGCCGTTGTCGGCCGCGGCCTTCGCGAGCAGTGCTTCCTGCGCGTCGCCGAGCGCTGCGCGCCCGAGGCCGGCGCGATCCTCGAGATACATGTCGAAGCCGCCGAAGAAGCCGAGCCCGCGTACGGTCGGGAGATTGAGCACGTACACCTGCGCGTCGTGGATCTCACGCCGCAGTGTCGCGTTCGCCCAGCGGATGAACTCCGCCGCGGTGTCCGGGCGCTGGTCCCAGGGCTTGAGGTGCACGAACGCGCGGCCGGCGTTCTCGGCCGTCCCTATGAAACTCGAGCCGACGATCAGGAAGGCATAGTCGACGTCCGGGCTGCGCTCGATGATGGTGTTGATGTGCTGCATCACCTCGCGCGTGCGCGCCATGTTGGCGCCGGCCGGCAGCTGCACGTCGATGAGCGCGTAGCCCTGGTCCTCCTCCGGCACGAAGCTGCCGGGGAGCTTCATGAACAGCAGCGCGCCGACCGCCAGCATCACGGCGAAAGCCGCCATCCAGCGCGGCACGTGACCGACCGACTGGAACACACGCCGTACGTAGGCCGCGCGCGTGCTCTCGAAGGCGCGATTGAACCAGTTGAAGATCACGTTGCCGTGCAGGTGCTCAGGTCGCAGCAGCGAGGCGCACAGCGCGGGGGTGAACGACAGCGCCAGCAGCGCCGAGAAGCCCATCGACAGGGCGATGGTGAGCGCGAACTGCCGGTAGATCGCGCCGGTGGTGCCGGTCTGCAGGGCGCTCGGGATGAACACCGCCGCGAGCACGGACGTGATCGCGACGATCGCGCCGGTGATCTGGTGCATCGCCTTGCGCGTCGCTTCCTTCGGCGCGAGGTGCTCTTCGCGCATGATGCGGTCGACCGCCTCCACCACCACGATGGCATCGTCGACCACGATGCCGATCGCGAGCACCATCGCGAACAGCGACAGCTGGTTGATGGAGAATCCGACCGCGTATATGCCGATCAGCGTGCCGAGGAGCGCCGACGGCACCACCAGCGTCGGGATGAGCGTGGCGCGGAAATTCTGCAGGAACACCAGCATCACGAGGAACACCAGCGCCACGGCCTCACCGAGCGTGATCAGCACCTCGCGGATCGCGACCCGGATGAAGGGCGTGGAGTCCCAGGCCCACACCCACTTCACCCCGGCCGGAAAGCTCCCCTGGATGGACTTCATTTTCTCGCTGACCGCCCTGGAGACATCCAGCGCGTTGGCTTCGGGTGCGAGCTGGATGCCGAAGGCCGCGATCGGCGTGCTGCCGATGGTCGACTCGGAACCGTACTGCGCGGCGCCGAGCGTGACGCGCGCCACATCCCTCAGCCGCACCGAGGCGCCGTTCGGGTCGGTGCGCAGCAGAATCTGCTCGAACTCCTGCGGCGAGCTGAACCGTCCCTCGACGGTCACTGTGGCGGTGGTCGTCTGTTCGCGCAGCGCCGGCCAGGCGCCCATTGAGCCGGAGGCAAACTGGGCGTTCTGCGACTGCACCGCCGCGAGCACCGCGGAGGCCGACAGGTTGTAGGCCTTGAGCTTGTCGGGATCGAGCCAGATGCGCATGGCGTATTCGGAGCCGAACTGCACCGCCGCGCCAACCCCCGGAACGCGCTGGATCGGGTCGAGCACGCGTGAGGCGACGATGTTGTTGAGCTCCTCGGCGCTCGGCCCCCCAGGAGCCGAGACGAGTCCGATGCCGCCGAGGAAGCCGGCGGCGACCTTCGCGATGCGGATGCCCTGCTGATTGACCTCGGCCGGCAGGCGCGGCTGTGCGAGCGACACCCGGTTCTGGGTCTGCACGGCGGCGATGTCGGGATTGGTTCCGTTCTGGAACGTGAGCGTGATGGTGCACGAGCCGTCGGAGGCCGACTGCGAGGTGAAGTAGAGGAGGTTGTCGATGCCGGTGAGCTGCTGCTCGATCACCTGCGTCACCGTGCTCTCCACCGTGGCGGCGCTCGCCCCGGGGTAGGTCGTGCTCACCGACACCTGCGGCGGCGCGATCGCCGGATAGGCTTCACTCGGCAGCCGCAGCAGCGCCAGCGTGCCACCGAGCGCGATGAGTATCGCGAGCACCCATGCAAACACCGGGCGGTCGATGAAGAACTGCGGCATGACGCTCAGTGCGCGGCGGCGCCGGCAGCGGCGGTGACGTCCGCTGTCGCCGGCGCTGCATCCGGGGGCGCGCCACTCGCCGAGACCGCCGCGACGGTGGTGCCAGGGCGGGCATTCTGCGTGCCGGAGACGATGACGCGGTCGCCGTCGGTGAGCCCCGCGGTCACGATCCAGTTCGGCCCCTCGAGGCTCTCGGCGGTCACGGGTTTCTGCACCACCTTGTTGTCGGGACCTGCGACGAGGACGTAGGGACCGCTGGCGTCGCGCTGCAGCCCGGCCTGGGGCACGAGAAACCCACGATTCACCTCACCGGAGGTGAGCCGCACGCCGACGAACATTCCCGGAAGCAGCTGGTGATCGGGGTTCGGGATGATGCCGCGGAGCGCGACCGCCCCGGTGGCGGGATCGACGCTGACATCGAGGAAATCGAGTGTGCCGGTGTGCGCGTAGGGCGTGCCATCGGCAAGAATGACCTGCACGCTCACCTGCTTGCCGCGCGCCATGGTGACGCTACCGGCCGCCTGCGCCCGCCGCAGCCGCTCGATGTCGACCGCGGGCTGATCGAAGTTGACGTAGATCGGATCGATCTGCTCGACCGTGGTGAGAAGCGTCGCGGTGCCCTGGCCGACGAGTGCCCCCTCGGTGACACCCTGTTGGCCGGCGCGGCCGGCAATCGGCGCGGTGACGCTGGCGTAGCTGAGGTTGATGCGGGCAGTGCCAACCGCGGCTTTCGCCTGTTGCACGGCTGCGGCGCTCGAGCGCTCGGCGGCCTCGGCGTTGTCGAGGTCCGAGCGCGACACCAGCCCGCTCGACAGCAGCTGGCGCGAGCGCTGTGCGGTGACGTGGGCGTTGGTGGCGTTGGCCTCGGCCTGGGCGAGCGAGGCGAGTGCGCCATCGAGCGCCGCGCGCAGCGGCGCCGGATCGATCTGAAAGAGTGGCTGCCCCGCCTTGACGTCCGAGCCTTCCGTGTAGAGGCGCTTCAGCAGCACACCGGCGACGCGCGCGCGCACATCGGCCGAGCGCGTGGCCGAAAGCCGCCCGACGAGATTGCGCGTCAGCGGCACCGGCTGCGCATGCACGACCACGATCCCGACCTGTGGCGGTGGCGCTGCCGGCGGCGGCCCCGAGCGTGCGCAGGCGCCGAGCAGCAGCGCGAGCAGCGCGGCAGCGAGCGTCGGCCGCTCCCGCGGCGCGCGGCTGAGCGATCGGCAGGGCAGCACGGACGTCCTTCTCACTGGACAGTTAGTTGCCAAGGCAGTATTGTCGCAGGCAGTAATCCCCCGAAGCAGTCATTAGGATAGCAAGCCCTCATGAGCCGCAGGGCACCCGTGGGCGCCGAGCATCGGGTCGCCGCACCATTCTCCGACGAGGGATTGAGCGTCGGCCAGCTGATGGGCCGGGCACGCGCCTCGCTCCTCACGAGTATCGACAGCGAGATCGAGCGCTTCGGCTTGAACAGCACGCAGTTCGCCGTGCTCAAGCATCTCGGCGAGGGCGCGGCCCAGACCGCTGCCGACCTCTGCCGCCTCAACCGCTACGACACCGGCGCCATGACCCGCATTCTCGATCACCTCGAGGAGAAGGGCCTCGTGCGGCGGGAGCGTGGCCGTGAGGACCGTCGCGTGGTGTTCCTGCGGCTGGCTCCCCAGGGCAGGGCGCTGCTGCCGCGCCTGATGGCGGTGGCAACGCGCGTCCTGGAAGTACATCTCGCCGGGTTCAGCGGCGATGAGGTCGAGGCCCTCAAGGGCTACCTCCAGCGGATGATCGATAACGGACCCTCACAGCGGGACAATCAACGGTCAGCTTCAGGCGGGAAGCCATGAGCGTGCTCAGAGTCCTGCCAGCGCCGTTACTGGCGCTGGCGCTTTCCGGTTGCGTCGACCGCGGCAGCTGGCAGCCGACGCCGCAGCTTGCGCCGCAGACACTCGGCTTGAGTCACACCGTGGCGGATTCACAGATCGAGCCCGCCGCCTGGCCTGCCGATGGCTGGTGGCGGCGTTACGGCGACCCGCAGCTCGATGCACTCATCGATGAGGCGCTCGCCGGGAGTCCGAGCCTCGCGACGGCGCAGGCGCGGCTGCGCGCCGCCCAGGGACAGGCGGTCGCGGCACGCGCCGCGCGGCTGCCGACCACCGCCGCGAATGCCGAGGCGACGCGCCAGCGCTACGCCGAGGACTACCTGTTTCCGCCACCCTTCGGCGGCAGTTATGTCAACGATGGTCGTGTGGCGCTCGACTTCAGCTGGGACCTGGATTTCTGGGGTCGCAACCGCGCGCTGCTCGCCGCCGCACGCTCGGGTGTCGCGGCGGCCGAGGCCGACCGCGCAGCGGCGCGCCTGGCGCTCGCCGTGGCGGTGGTGCAGGCCTACATCCAGCTCGATCTGCAGTATGCGCTGCTCGATGTCACCAACGACAACCTCAAACAGCAGGAGTCGATCCTCGAGCTCACGCAGCAGCGCGTGAGCGCGGGACTCGAAAACACGGCGCGCGTGAAGCAGTCGGAGGGCCAGGTGGCGCTGACGCGCGCCGCGGTCGCCTACGTCGAGGCGAGCGTCGCGCTGGCGCGCAACCAGCTCGCCGATCTGGTCGCCGCGGGCCCCGACCGTGGCGCGCAGCTGCGGCGGCCGCAACTTTCGCCACCGGCCTCGATCGCGCTGCCCTCGGTGCTGCCAGCGGATCTCCTCGGACGGCGGCCGGATGTCGCCGCCGCGCGTGCGCAGGTCGAGTCGTCGGGCTACGGGGTCAAGGCAGCGGAGGCGGACTTCTACCCAAACGTCAACCTGACGGCCTTCGCCGGCTTCCAGAGCATCGACCTGTCGCAGCTGTTCGAGCCGGCCAACCGGATCCTCGGTGCCGGAGCCGCGATCTCGCTGCCGCTGTTCAACCGCGGCGCGCTGCGCGGCGCACTTCAGGTGCGCCAGGCCCAGGTGGACCAATCGGTGGCGCAATACAACCAGACGCTGCTCGATGCGGTGCGCGAGGTGGCGGACGTGGTGGTGAACTGGCGCGCGCTCGAGCGCGAGACGCGCGAGCAGCAGGCGGCGCTCGCGGATGCGCAGCGCTCGTACGAGCTGACGACGGAGCGCTATCGCGCCGGGCTCGACAATTACCTGAGCGTGCTCTCGAGCCAGAACCAGGTGCTCACCGCGCAGGGGCTGGGCGCGGAGCTCGAGGCGCGGCGCCTCACCTTCAGCGTCGACCTGGTGCGTGCGCTCGGTGGCGGCTACACGGCGCCGACGGGCTGAAGCATGGACGTCTCCGTCGACACCGCCCCCGCGCCGCCGGCCGTGCGACCGCTGCGCGATCGTCGCCGCCGCTGGATCGTGGGCGTCCTCGCCGCGCTCGTCGTCGTTGCGCTCCTCGTGCTGGCGTGGTGGCTGCTGTACGCCAGATTCTATGAAAGTACCGACGACGCCTACGTCGCCGGCGACCTGGTGAACGTCATGTCGCAGGTGAATGGCACGGTGGTCTCGATCGGCGCCGACGAGACCGATCTCGTCGATGCCGGACAGGAGCTGGTGCGTCTCGATGCCACCGATGCGCGGATTGCGCTGCAGGACGCCGAGCAGCAGCTGGCTCGCACGGTGCGCCAGACGCGCACGGTGTTCGCCACCCGCGACCAGCTGCAGGCCGTCGTCGATCAACGCCGCGCCGACCTCGCCCGTGCCCAGGCGGACCTCGACCGCCGCCGCAACCTCGCATCGAGCGGTGCAGTCTCGGGCGAGGAGCTCGGACACGCGCAGGATGCGCTCGATGCCGCGCGCGACGCGCTCGTGGCAGCGCAGAAGAATCTCGCCGCGAGCCGCGCGCTCGTCGGGCGTACCGGTGTCGGCGACAACCCCGATGTGCGCGCCGCCGCCACGCAGGTGGAGCGTGCCTGGCTCGCACTCGTGCGCACCAGCGTGCGGGCGCCGATCACCGGCTACGTCGCCCGCCGCACCGTGCAGCTCGGCGAGCGCATTGCCCCGGGCGCCCCGCTCATGGCCCTCGTGCCGCTCGAGCGGCTGTGGCTCGAGGCCAATTTCCGCGAAGTGCAGCTGCGCCACATGCGCATCGGGCAGCCGGTGACGGTGGTCGCCGACCTGTACGGCGGTCGCATCACCTACCACGGTCGCGTGGCGGGCCTTGGCCTCGGGACCGGCTCGGCGTTCGCGCTGCTGCCGGCGCAGAACGCCACCGGCAACTGGATCAAGGTCGTGCAGCGAGTGCCGGTGCGCATTGCACTCGATCCGCGCGAGCTGGCGGCGCACCCGCTGCGCGTCGGGCTGTCCACCGTCGTCCGCGTAGACCTGCGCGACACCTCGGGAGCCGAGCTCGCCCAGACCCCGCGCCGGGAGCCGGTGCTCGAGACGCGCGCCTACGACATCGACATGAGCGAGATCCGCGCGCGCATCGAGCAGATCATCGACGACAACATTGCCGAGTCCACCCGCCGATCCAACTGAGCCCAGGGCGGCGCGGGCTGCTTGCGTCCCGAGCTCACTCGGGTTTCAGGTAGCAGAGCGGCAGTGCCGTCGTGTACTTGAGAGTCTCGAGGGCGAAGCTGGCACTCACGTCCTGGAAATCGACCGCCGCGATCAGCCGCTTGTAGACCACGTCGTACGCGTCGATATCCGGCACCACGATGCGGATCAGGTAGTCGACGTCGCCGCTCATGCGGTGAATCTCTGTGACCTCGGGGATATCGCGCACCGCGCGCACGAACTTCTCGAACCAGGCCTCGCTGTGATTGCCGGTCTTGAGCGTGACGAACACCGTCGTGCCGACATTGAGCGCGCGCGCATCGAGCAGGCTCACCGTCTGCCGGATGACCCCTGCCTCGCGCAGCTTCTGGATACGCCGCCAGCAGGGTGCCTTGGAGAGGCCCACCCGGTCGGCGATCTCGGCGGCCGTCAGCTCGCCGTTGTGCTGGAGCAGGTCCAGAATTTTCGCGTCGAGCTTATCCATTGAAACGACGGTCCCCGCTCACCCCCAGGACGCGCAACATTGTTGCGCAGCCCGCGGGGCTTTGCCATGCCTTTGCAACCGCGTAGCGCACGTCAATGGCTAAAGTGCATGCGTGAACCTCAATCGTGCCTTCACCGAGCACCCGGCCTCAGTCGGCGAGAGTTACAGCGAGCACCTTTTCCGGGCCGTCTACTTCGGCACGCGGATGGTGTTTGCCGGTGTCGCCTGCCTGGTGCACGGTGTGCTGCCGTTTCTGTTCGTGCGCACCGGCAGCCGCGCCATCGCCGAGCTGAATGACCGCATGGTCGTGAACCGGCGCGTCGGGCTGCCCGTCGTAACGGCCGATAAGCGGCTACCGCAGTAAGCGTGCCCGGGCTGCGACGGGCGTTGGCTCCGGCCTGGGCCGCGGTGCGTCAGGCGGCACCCGGCCTGGCACTCGCCGCAGCGCTCGCGACGCTGGCGCGCGCCATGGCGCAGGCGCTCGCGCTCGGCGTCGGCGGCCTCCCGAAATTTCCCCTGAGCCCCGTGATGTGTGCCGTGCTGCTCGGCATGCTGTGGCGGAACAGCGTTGGCGTGCCCGGCTGGGCCACGCGCGGGCTCGACTGGACGATGCACCGCCTGCTGCGGGTGGGGATCGCGCTCGTCGGCCTGCGTCTCACCCTCGCGGGCGCCACCGCGATCGCGGTCACCGCAGTGCCGGTCGCGCTCAGTTGCCTCACCGTGGCGCTGCTGGCCGGAGTCGCGATCGCGCGCGCTCTCGCGGTGCCGCGACGGCTCGGCCTGCTGCTGGCGATCGGCACGGCGGTGTGCGGATGCACGGCGGTGGTTGCCGTGTCGCCGGTCATTCGTGCCCGGCACGCGGAGACGGCCTTCGCCGTGACCTGCGTGGTGCTGTTCGGCTGCATCGCCATGCTGTGCTACCCGTGGGTGGCTGGCCACTTCCTCGGCGCTTCCCCGGTGCACGCGGGCATATTTCTCGGTACCGCCATCCACGACACCTCGCAGGTGATCGGTGCGGCCCTCATTTACTCGCAGCAGGCCAACGCTCCCGCGGCGCTCGCTGCTGCCAGCGTGGCGAAGCTGCTGCGCAATCTGTCGATCGCGGTCGTCATTCCGACCGCCGCCTGGCTGGTGCAGCGCCACGAGGCACGCTCTCGCGGAACGCCGGCAGACGATCCGGCCGTGGCAGCCACGAGCCGTACGCGCCCGTCGCTCGTGCCGCTGTTCGTGCTCGCGTTCATCGGCTTTATCGCGGTGCGTACCGCCGGCGATGCGCTCTACGGCCACTCGGCGCCGCTGTGGCAGGCGCTCGTCAACACCGGTTATACCGCCTCGGACCTGTTTCTCACCTGCGGCATGACCGCGGTGGGACTGTCGGTCTCCTTTACCGACATGTGGCGCATCGGCTGGCGCCCGCTCGCCGCGGGCTTCGTGGTCGCGACACTCGTCGGTTCCTGCAGCCTGCTGCTCACCTGCGGCCTGGCACACTTTCTGACCTGAGCTGCATCGCCGGCGCCGCGCGCCGCGCGGGCGCGTTCGCTACACTAACGCGATGCCGAAGTCACGTTCGAAAACCTCACGCCGCGCGGCCGAGCAGGCGGTGCGCACACTGCTCGCATGGGCGGGCGAGGACCCGAACCGCGAAGGACTGCGCGACACCCCGCGGCGCGTCGTCGATGCCTACCGTGACTGGTTCTCCGGCTACCAGATCGACCCCGCGGCCTACCTGCGGCGCACCTTCGAGGAGGTCGGCGGCTACGACGAGATGATCGTCCTGCGCGAGATCTCCTTCGAGTCGCACTGCGAGCACCACATGGCACCGATCATCGGCCGTGTGCACATCGGCTACCTGCCCGCCGACAAGGTCGTCGGTATCAGCAAGCTGGTGCGTGTGGTCGAGGGCTACGCGCGACGCTTCCAGGTACAGGAGAACCTCACCGCGCAGATCGCCGACTGCATCACCCAGGTGCTCAAGCCGCGCGGGGTGGGCGTGGTCGTCGATGCCGTGCACGAGTGCATGACGACCCGCGGCGTGCACAAGCGTGGCGTGTCCATGGTGACGAGCCGCATGACCGGCACCTTCCGCAGCGACGCCCGCACCCGCACCGAGTTTCTGAGCTTCATCGGGATCTCGCACAGCCACGAGGTGTAGGCTCCGGGCGGCACGCGATCGCAGCGCTCACTCCCAGCGATTGGCGTTCTTTGGAAAACCGGGCCGCTGCACGCGTACGACGCAGAAGCGCTGCCCGGTAGGCGCCTGCATCACCACCCAGCGCGGCAGCCGCGCGGCTACCGTGGCGCCCAGCTTCTCAAGGCGCGCCACTTCCGCTTCGATGTCGTCAGTCTCGATGTCGAGGTGAACGCGACTCTCGTGCTCCACGCGCTGGATCTGCACGATGGGCTCATCGGGCGGGGTCTCGAGCATGCGGTAGTTGCCCCGCGTTCCCGGGTGCCCGGGATCGACCGCGCGGCCGAGAGCCTGTGCCCAGAAGAGCGCCGCCTCATCGATGTTGGATGTCCGGCAGTCGATCAACAGGGCGCAGAGACGGGAGTGGTGCATGGCGTTTCTCCGAACGGGCGTCAGACGAGCCTGGCGAGCGGCGTCCAGCGCCGCTCGCGTCTCGCGATGCGGTCACTCGCGCTTTCAGAGCCGTAATCGGCCTCTGCCGCGGCCGGCAGCTCCGCGGGCAGCGGCATCAGCGCGAGGGTATTGATGACGCCGAACGCGCCGTTTGCCGTCGCGATCTGTGCGCCGAGATAGACCCCACAGTGCCGGCACACGAGGAAATCCGCAGTCATCAGGCCGAACCGATAGCGCCGCAGCGCCTCGCCCTCATTGACGTGGAACGTGAGTCGGCCGGACGGATCGGAGGTCGTCCGGGCAGCGTGGGCGCGACAGAATCCGCACTGGCAGGCGCGCACGCTCCAGCGGGTGACCGGCAGTGCCGTCTGGAACGAGAACCCGAGCGCCCCGCAATGGCAGC
>DASQRV010000256.1:0-6718 GCA_035642735.1 Steroidobacteraceae bacterium | reverse complement strand
CCAGCAGCGTCGTGATGTCCCGAAACATCACCCCGGGCTTCGGATAGTCCGGGATGGTGCGAATCGCATCGCGGATCTCGCGCAGGATAGTGGCGTCCATGGGTGAACTTTACGCCTCGCGGAACCCGGCCGCTCGTGCGCACCTCACGGGGTCGCCGCGGCGCCACACCAGCGTGCGGTTGTTGGCCGGCATCGCACGGTTGGCCGTGAGCCGCAGGTCGCGCGCCTGCGCTTCGGCATCGAGGGCCTCGAAATCGCGCACGCCGCTCTCAGGGTCGCGCACCCTGAGGTACTGGTCGAAGGCGGCGTTGCTTTCGCTCGTGTGCCGCCCCTCGAACCGGAACGGTCCGTAGACGCACAGCACCCCCGAGGGCGCGAGCACCGCGCCGACGCCGCGGAAGAACTCGCGCACCGCGCTCCACGCCATGATGTGCAGCGTGTTGGCGCTGAACACGACGTCGACCGCTGCGAGCGGCCAGGGGTCGTCGCGCACGTCGAGCGCGAGCGGCGCGCGCAGGTTTGCCCCGCCCTCGAGGCGAATCCGTTCGGCGAGCGGCGCCAGGGCCGCGGCGAGCTCGCTCGGCTGCCACACGAGCTGCGGCAGCCCGGCGGCGAAATGCACGGCGTGCTGCCCGGTGCCGCTGCCCACCTCGAGCACGCGGGTTGTGCCGGCGAGCTCCTCACGCAGCACGGCGAGGATCGGTCCCTTGTTGCGCTCGCAGGCTTCCGACAGAGTGAGCACCGCGCGAGTCTGCGACAATGGGGCCATGCAAGCCATAGATGCCCTGCTCACGCGCCGCTCCGCTCGCGCGCTCAACGACCCCGCGCCCGATGCGGGCGCACTCGAGCTCATCTTCGCCGCCGCCGCGCGCGCCCCGGACCATGGGCGGCTGCGGCCGTCGCGTTTCGTCGTGGTGCGCGCTGCGGCGCGCGAGCGCCTCGGTGCCCTGCTCGCTGATCAACTGCGCCGCAGCCACCCGCAGATCGGTGAGGAGAGCCTGCAGCGCGAGCGGCTCAAGGCATTCCGTGCGCCGCTCATCGTGGTGGTCGCGGCGCACTGCGACGGCGCGGTGAAGATTCCGGTCATCGAGCAGACGCTCTCGGCCGGGGCCGCGGCACACGCCATGATGCTGGCGGCGTTCGCGCTCGGCTTCAACGCCATGTGGAAGACCGGCGATGCCGCCTACGATGCGACGGTCAAGCAGGCACTCGGGTTCGAGCCCGCCGATGCCATCGTTGGATTTCTGTACTTCGGCACCGAGAGCGGCGAGCGCGCGCCCGCGGCCCGCACCGAGTGGCGCGACCACGTCCGGGAACTACCCGGCTGAGAATCCGCTCTCAGCTCTGGCGCCGCCGCCCGGGCCGTCCCCGCGCCACTCCCGTATGATGCGCGCCCGGCCTGAATTTGAAGGTTTGCCACGCAATGAGATTCATGTCATGGATGCCCGCGTTCATCGTCCTGGTGAGCTGCGCGGCCAAGCCGGTGGAGGAGAAATCGGTGCCCGTAACTCCCCTTTCGGCCGCGCCCGGTGCGGCCAGCGCCGCCGAGGCGCGTAACGTCGCCAGCGCGCTCGCCGCTGCGCCAACCGATGGAGCGCTGCGGCCGAGGCCCACGATCGGCGATTTCGGCCTCGATCTCGGCGCGCGCGACCTGCAGGTGAAGCCCGGGGATGACTTCTTCGCCTATGCCAACGGCGGCTGGTACGACCGTTTCAACATCCCGTCGGATAAGTCGAGCTTCGGTCCGTTCGATCGGCTCGATGAGCTGTCGAAAGAGCGCGTACGCGGGATCATCGAGCAGGCCGCCGCCGCCCATGCCGCCCCCGGTACTCCCGAGCAGCAGATCGGCGACTATTACGCCGCCTACATGGACCAGGAGGCGATCGAGGCCAACGCGCTCACCCCCGCCGCGCCCGACCTGGAGCGCATCGCCGCCGCACGCACGCTGACCGATATCGCCCGCCTGTTCGGCGAGCCGGGTTTTGCCTCGCTGTTCGATGTGCAGCTGCCGCCGGACTTCAAGAACCCCGACCGCTACAGCGTCTTCATCACCGAGGCGACCCTCGGGCTTCCCGATCGTGATTATTACCTGAAAGACGACCCGGCACTGAAGGAGCTGCGCGCCAAGTACATCGCCTACATCGCGCAGATGCTGACGCTCGGCGGCGTGCCCGATGCGACGGCGAAGGCGCACGCCATCATGGCCTTCGAGACCGAGGCCGCGAAGGTGCAATGGCCGATCGAGAAGCGGCGCGACGTGGATGCCATCTACAACCCGCGCACCAAGGCACAGCTGCTCGCCTACGCCCCGGGCTTCCCGTGGCAGGCGTTCCTCGACCCGCAGCAGCTCGGCGCCCGCCAGCAGCTGGTGCTCGGGGAGCTGACCGCGATCCGCGACCTGTCGGCGCTCTTTGGGCGCACGAGCGTCGAAACCCTCAGGGACTTCCTCACCTTCCACTACCTGAGCACCCATGCGCCCTACCTGCCGAGGCGCTTCGACGACGCCCGGTTCGCGTTCTACGGCCAGGCGATGCGCGGCCAGCCGCAGCAGCGCGAGCGCTGGAAGCGTGGCGTCGATGCGGTCGATGACGCCCTCGGGGAGGCGATCGGGCGGCTGTACGTGGCGCAGTACTTTCCGCCTGAATCCAAGGCGAAGATGCAGCAGCTGGTTGCGGATCTCGAAGCCGCGCTGAGTGAGCGTATCGACGCCCTCGACTGGATGACGCCGCAGACCAAGAGGCACGCCCACGACAAGCTCGCCGCCTTCACCACCAAGATCGGCTACCCCGACAAGTGGAAGGACTACTCGGCGCTCATCGTGCGGCGCGACGATCTGCTCGGCAACGTGCACCGCGCGTCCGAGTGGGAGTGGAACTACCAGGTAGCGCGTCTCGATAAGCCGGTGGACCGCGGCGAGTGGCAGATGAACCCACAGGAGATCAACGCCTACTACAACCCCTCCAACAACGAGATCGTGTTCCCGGCGGCGATCCTGCAGGCGCCGTTCTTCGATCCGAACGCCGACGCCGCGGTCAATTTCGGCGCCATCGGCGCGGTGATCGGCCACGAGATGGGCCACGGCTTCGATGACCAGGGGCGCAAGTTCGGCCCGGACGGCGCGCTGCGCGATTGGTGGACGCCCGAGGATGCGCGGGTCTTTACGGCGCGTACCGCGCGTCTCATCAGGCAGTTCTCCAGCTTCGAGGCCTTGCCGGGTCTGAAGGTCAACGGCGCCAACACGGTGGGCGAGAACATCGGCGATCTGGGTGGGCTCAACGTCGCTCACGAGGCTTACCGCATCTCCCTCAAGGGGCAGCCGGCGCCGGTGATCGACGGCCTCACGGGCGATCAGCGCTTCTTTCTCGCCTATGCCCAGGTGTGGCGGCAGAAGTACCGCGACGGCGCCTTACGCGAGCTGGTGATGTCCGACGAGCACAGTCCCTCGCAGTTCCGGGTGAACGGCCCGCTGCCGAACATCGATGACTGGTACGCGGCGTTCAATGTGCAGCCGGGCGACAAGCTCTTCATCAAACCCGACGAACGAGTGCGCATCTGGTAGCGAAACACCACGCCGGTGTGAGGCGCGAGCTCCACACGGGCACTGGTTGACGCAGGCGGATTAGTGCCTGGGCCATCGGCTGAGGTCTCTGCGTTCTACCGCGGCACGATTCAGCGGAACCTCTATCGTATTCCCATCCCCTGACCGATCTGGAGCGGTAGCGAGCGAGCACTACGGCTTGACCACCGCCAGTATCACGATCGCGAGCAGGAAGAGGCCCGGCAACTCGTTGAACCAGCGGTACCAGCGCTGCGAGTGCGGGTTGACGCCCGCGCGCAGCGCCAGCATCAGCCGGTAGCACCAGAAGTGATAGCCGACGAGCAGCGCCACCAGCATGAGCTTCGCCCGCAGCCACCCCTGGGCGAGATAGCCCGGTGCCGCGACGATCATCGCCATGCCGAACAGCACGGCGAGCACCGCGCCGACACTCATGATGAAGAACAGCCGGCGCTCCATTGCCACGAAGCGTTGCAGACCCGGGGCATCGGTGGTGACCGTGTGGTAGACGTACAACCGCGGCAGGTAGAACAGCCCGGCGAACCAGGTCACCACGAACACCACGTGCAAGGCCTTCAACCACAGCATCGGCGGCGATTGTAGCCAAGGCGGAGCCCGTCCGGCGGGCGCTCTGGTAGCATTACGCGCTTTCCACCACGGCACCCCGAACCATGCCTGACACGACGGCCGCTCCAGCCACGCCCTTTCCGAGCAACATCGAGATCGCGCAGCGCGCGCAGATGCGACCCATCGTGCCACTGGCGCGGGAGCGGTTGGGCATGCCCGACGAGAGCCTCGAGCCCTACGGCCACTACAAGGCGAAGGTATCGCTCGATTACGTGGCGCAGCTCGCCGACCGCCCGGACGGCAAGCTGGTGCTGGTGACCGCGATCTCGCCGACCCCCGCCGGCGAAGGCAAGACCACGACGACCGTCGGTCTCGGCGATGCCCTGAACCTCATCGGCAAACGCGCGATGCTGTGCCTGCGCGAGCCGGCGCTCGGACCCGTGTTCGGCATGAAGGGCGGGGCGGCCGGCGGCGGCTATTCGCAGGTCGTGCCGATGGAGGACATCAACCTGCATTTCACCGGCGATTTTGCCGCGATCGCGCTCGCCAACAATCTGCTCGCCGCGCTGATCGACAATCACATCTACCAGGGCAACCAGCTCGGTTTCGACGTGCGGCGCATCGCCTGGCGACGCGTGGTGGACATCAACGATCGTGCGCTGCGGCAGATCGTCATCGGCCTCGGCGGCACCGCCAATGGCGTGCCACGCGAGGACGGCTTCGACATCGTGGTGGCCTCCGAGGTCATGGCCATTCTGTGCCTGGCGAGCAGCCTCGGCGATCTCAAGGAGCGCCTCGGCCGGATCGTGGTCGGTTATCGCGCGAGCGGCGACCCGATCCTGGCGCGCGACCTCAAGGCGCACGGTGCCATGACGGCACTGCTGAAGTCGGCGCTCGCGCCCAACCTGGTGCAGACGCTCGCCAACAATCCGGCCTTCGTGCACGGCGGTCCGTTCGCCAACATCGCGCACGGCTGCAACTCGGTGATCGCGACCCGTACCGCGCTCAAGCTCGCCGACTACGTGGTCACCGAGGCGGGCTTCGGCGCCGATCTCGGTGCGGAGAAGTTCGTCGACATCAAGTGCCGCAAGGCGGGCCTCGCGCCCGCGGCTGCCGTGGTAGTGGCGACGGTACGCGCGCTCAAGTACCACGGCGGGGTGGAGCTCGCCGACCTCAAGACCGAGAATCTGGCGGCGCTGGACAAGGGTGTCGTCAACCTCGAGAGGCACATCGACAACGTCGTCAACCGCTTCGGCGTGCCGTGCGTGGTGGCCATCAACCGCCGCGCCGAGGACAGCGAGCGCGAGATCCGGCTGCTGATCGACCGCATCGCGCCGCACGGGGTGCGGGTGATCCCGGCGAGCCACTTCGCGGAGGGCGGGCGCGGTGCGCTGGAGCTGGCACGCGAGGTGGTGCGCCTCACCGAGCAGCCGAGCCGCTTCCGCTTCGTCTACCCGGACAACGCGACGCTGTGGGACAAGATGAAGGCCATCGCCACCGAGATCTATCACGCGAGCGATATCACGGCCGACACCAAGGTTCGGGCACAGATCCGCCAGCTCCAGGAGGGCGGCTACGGTCACTACCCGGTGTGCGTCGCGAAGACGCAGTATTCGTTTTCGACCGACCCGAAGCTGCGCGGCGCGCCGGCGCATCACGTGGTGAACATCCGCGAGGTCCGTCTCGCCGCCGGCGCCGAGTTCGTGATCATGATCTGCGGGGACATCATGACGATGCCGGGCCTGCCCAAGGTTCCGGCGGCGAACAACATCGACGTCGACGGGGACGGCCGCATAACGGGACTCTTCTAGGCGCGGCTGCGCGATACCGCCGGGCAACGCGCCGTGCCGTTCTGCGAAGCCGACCCCTGGCGACTGCAGTACTTCGAAGGTGTGCCCTGTCCACCCGAGGTGCGCATCCCGACCGAGGATCCTGACGCCTACGAGTGGTGTCCGCAGCACCGCTGGGTGTACGACAAGCTGCGGCTGTGTGCCTCGCAGGCGCTCGCCTGCGCACCGCACGGGGTCGATCCGCCGCAGTTTCCGGTGTTCAGCAAGCCGATCACCAATCTGCGCGGCATGGGCGTCGGCAGCCGCGTGCTGCGGAGCCGCGCGGAGTACCGGCGGAACCTGACGGCCGGACACTTCTGGATGACGCTGCTCGAGGGCGAGCACGTGAGCACGGATGTCGCGGTGGTGCGGGGCCGGGCGGCCTGGCGGCGGCATTCGCGCGGCGTCCCCGCCGGGGAGGGCAGGTTCGATTACTGGACGATAGAGGCGGTAACGCGGCCACAACTCGAAGGCTATCTCGAGGCCTGGCTGGCGGGGAACCTGGGCTCGTACACCGGCATGGTGAATTTCGAGACCATCGGCGGGCGCATCATCGATGTGCACCTGCGCTTCGCCGATCAGTGGCCGGATCTCTACGGCCGCGACTGGCTGGAAGCGGTGGTGAGTCTGTACCAGCACGGTGAGTGGACGTTCCCCGAGCCTGAGCGCCACGCCGGCTACAGCGTGGCGCTGTTTGGTCCACATGGACGCGAGTACCAACATCCGCCCGCGGCACTCATCGAGCAGGTGCGCGGCATGCCGCAGG
>DASQRV010000255.1:0-2777 GCA_035642735.1 Steroidobacteraceae bacterium | reverse complement strand
CAGGGCGTGAACGGCGTGACCGGCGACTACTCGCGCGGTGCGAGCGGCTTCTGGGTGGAGAACGGATGTCTCGCCTATCCGGTGCACGAGATCACGATCGCCGGGAACCTCAGGGCCATGTACCGCGACATCGTCGCGCTCGGCAGCGACATCGACACGCGCGGCGGCATCCGCGTAGGCTCAGTGCTCATCGGCGAGATGACCATCGCGGGCGAGTAGGGTATAGGCGCGCTGGGTTGAGTCGCCGCGATGAGTCATTCTGACATCCGTCGCCTGGGCCCCGCCGATGCTGGGGACTACCGCGCGATCCGTCTCGCGGCGCTTCAGGGGGATGCGGCGGCGTTCGGCTCCACGTATGCCGCCGAAGTCGGGCGCAGCTTGAGCGATTTCGGGCAGCGCCTCGAGACCTCCACCGTCTATGGTGCTTATGCGGACCGCCGCATCGTCGGCCTGGCCGGCTTCAAGTCATGCGAAGGAGCGCGCGAGAGCCACAAGGCGTTCGTCTGGGGCACGTACGTCCGACCCGAAGAGCGACGCCGCGGCGTAGCACGCGCGTTGATGGAGGCCGTGCTCGAGGCCGCGCGCGGCGAGGTCGAACAACTCACCCTGGCGGTCGTCAGCGATAACGCGGCCGCCGTGGCGCTTTACCGCGGGCTCGGATTCGAGGTCTACGGCACCGAGCCACGGGCGCTCAAGAGTGACGATGGCTATGCCGACGAGATCCTGATGGTGCGGTTCTTCCTCACCGCGGGGAGGACTGCCGCGGACTGATCAGTGCAGTCCGCGGCACCTCGTCGATGAGGTCCCGCAGTGTCAGCTCACCGCAGCGGCTGCGGCGCGCTTCCTCCACGCTCGCGAGCAGGCGATCGACCGGCGGCACGGGAACGTAGCGCGGTGCGACATGCCCGCTGCGCTGGTTGCGCGCGATATCGAGGATCTCGCTCACCTTGATGGCGCCCGTGTCGCGCGCCGGCAAGAACTCATCGCTCTCGGTGACGATCAACAGGCCGGCGCGCTCGAGCGCGCCGGCCATCTGCGCCACCGCGATGCCGGGCAGTCCGAGCTCGTCGGCGAGCCGATTGACGCTCCAGCGCCGCCCGCCGGTGACGTGTGCCCGACCGGCGAAGTACATGAGTTTGAGGGCAAGCTGCTCGAGCTCGACGCTCGAGAGTCTCAGCGGCTGGAGCCCGAGGCGCAGGTAGGCCGGGTTCTGCACGTAGAAGGACAGCTGGGCGCCGGCGAGGAGGATCAGCCAGCCGAAGTAGGTCCAGAGCAGCGCCGCCACGATGAACGCAAATCCCGCGTACACGATGGTGAGGCGGGTGGAGGCCACGACAAAGGCGGTGAACATCCTGCCGACCGCCGCCCACACCACGCCGGCCACCAGCGCGCCGGTGAGCGCCGCGCGCCATCGCACGCGCGTGTTGGGGACCATCATGTAGAGTGCGGTGAAGAACGCCGTCACCATGGCGTAGGGCGCAAGCACGATGCCGGTGCCGCGCAGGCGCTGCAGCAGCGGCAGGCGGACCACTTCCTGCACCGGCGCGCTGCTGAGCGCCGCGTGCGTCAGGCCGAGAAAGCCCACGAGCAGCACCGGGCCCGCGATCAGAAGCGTGGTGTACTCGGCGAGCCGGCGGGCGAAGCTGCGCGGCTGGTCCACGTGCCACACGAAATTGAAGCTGTCCTCGACCTTCTTGATGGTGCCGATCAGCGTCCAGGCGAGCACTACCAGTCCCACCGAGCCCACCACGCCGCTGCTCACGCGGTTGGCGAACTGCATCACGCGGCTCGTGAGCTCGGCGGCGGCCGCATCCCCCACTGGGCGGAAGAACTCGTACACGACAGGCTGGAGATCGCGGTGACCGCCGAAGAACTTGAGGATCGCGAAGCTGAAGGCGAGCAGCGGAATGAGCGACAGGAGCGTCGTGTACACCAGCCCCATGGCGCGCAGGTTGATCTCCCCGCGCGACAGGTCGCGCAGCACGGCGTACGGGTAACGCAGCACACGCAGCGTCGCGCCGAGCGCTCCGGGGCGCGCCGAGGCGCCGCCGAAGAAGCAAAGGTCGAGGAACGCCCAGATGCGTGTCCACATGGCTTAAGGATACAGTGATGCGGGGATGCGGCGTGATATGAGGCCAGCAACAGGATTTCCCGAGCGGATCGTGTGTCTCACCGAGGAGACGACCGAGACGCTCTACCTGCTCGGCGAAGACTGGCGGATCGTCGGGATCTCCGGCTTCACGGTGCGCCCGCCGCGTGCGCGCCGCGAGAAGCCGCGCGTCTCCGCCTTCCTGAGCGCTCACACCGAGCGCATCCTCGCCCTCGAGCCCGATCTGGTCCTCGGTTTCTCGGATCTGCAGGCTGACATCGCCGCGACGCTGGTGCGCGCGGGGCTGGAGGTGCACGTCTTCAACCATCGCAGCATCGCCGACATCCTGCGCATGATCCGCACCCTCGGCGGCATGATCGGCTGTGAGGGCCGGGCGCGGGCACTCGCCGAGGAGCTCGAAGCGGGGCTCGGAGCGGTGCGCGCGCGCGCCGCGGCGCTGCCACGGCGGCCGCGGGTGTACTTCGAGGAGTGGGATGATCCGCTGATCAGCGGCATTGGCTGGGTCTCGGAGCTCATCGCCCTCGCCGGCGGCGAGGATTGCTTCCCGGAGCTCGCCCGCGAGGCGCTCGGGCGCAACCGCATCATCGCCGATCCGCTGGAGGTCGCGCGGCGCGCACCCGACATCGTGCTCGGCTCCTGGTGCGGCAAGAAGTTCCGGCCCGAGCGG
>DASQRV010000254.1:0-4056 GCA_035642735.1 Steroidobacteraceae bacterium | reverse complement strand
GAGGCGTTGCGTTCTACGGCGCGGTCAGCTCGAGGGACGACCCGGCTTGGTTCACGGTGGTGAGCACGAGCGGACGCCGCCACACCCGCTGCAGGTAGTCGAGCACCTTTCGGCTGCGCTCGAGATCGAGACCCCGCCCGTCCACCCCACTGTCGTGGATGAGCTCGAGGGTGCCATCGTTGCGCACGCGCACCGCGGACACGATCGGGGCACCAAAGTTGTATTTGGGCGCGAGCACCGCCTCGTGCAGCGCCGTCAGCTCGTGCTCGAGCACCTTGATCTGCCCGTCGCTGCGCGCGCTGTAGCGGAACAGCCCGAGCTCCTCGGCAAGCTCGCGCGTCAGGTGATTGCGCACGAAGCCGAAGTCATCGTCCTGCTCCATGATGCGGCGCGCGGCCGGCAGGCCCTCGCGTTCGACGATCTTCTCCCACATCGAGAAGCCGAGGTGATAGGGGTTGATGCTGAGCGAGACCTGCTGCTCCGCGGCCACCGGACGCACCACGTCCGAGTGGCACTTGATGGCGTCGAGATACGCCTGCTGCGGCACGAAGTCCGCCTCGCGCAGCAGCCGCGCGTGCCAGTAGGACGCCCAGCCCTCGTTCATGATCTGCGTGGCAAACACCGGGTAGAAATAGAACGACTCCTCGCGCACCGCGAGGAAGATGTCACGCTCCCAGCTCTCCATCTCCGGGGCGTAGTTCGCCACGAACCACAGCAGGTCGCGCTCGGGATGCGGCGGCACGGGTGCGCGTTTCTTGGTCTCGAGCGCACTGCTGGCCGCGGTCGGGTCGAGCGCCGCGAAGCGCTTGCGGAACTGGTCGTCCGCCAGCGCGCGATTGTCCTCGAGGTACTCCGGGTAGCGCGGGCGACGCAGCGACTGATCGATGTCGACGTGCTGCTCGAGGGCGAGTGCCGCATCGAGCGCCGCTTCGACGCGCTGCGCGCCGTGAGTCTCGATCGCCTGCGAGATCTGCCGGGCGTGATTGGCGGCGTGCTCGACGATGCGCTCGCTCACCTGCTCCTGGCATCGTCGGAACAGCAGATTGTTGCGCGAGAAATCCGCGTGCCCGAGCACGTGAGCGGTCACCAGGATGTTCTCGGCGAGGCCGTTGCTCTCGGCGAGATAGGCGTGCCCGGGATTGCCGGGAAACACCACCTCGAAGAGCCGTGAGTGCCCCATGTGGCGCTGGATGAGCTGGTAGATGTAGCGCACGCCGAAAGACCAGTGCGGCATGCGCACCGGCAGCCCGTACACCGCGATCTCCATCATGAAGCTGTCGGGGACCGCCTCGAAGTCGACCGGGTGAAACTTCAGCCCCGAGCTGGCGGCAAGCTCCTCGATGCGCCGCACGTAATTGCGCCAGTCATCGCTCATGGGCTGCTGCCGGGGGTTTCGGTAGCGCGCGGCCCTTCCGGCGCGTGACTCTCGGCGGTGAAGAAGTGCCGCACCGCGCCCCAGACGTCATCGAAGTCGTTCAGGGAATAGCTGCCGGCCGCACAGCCGGCGGCGGTGAGCTCGGCGAAGAGCTTGCCGGTCTCGGTGGCGAGCTGCCGCGACAGCCCCGAGGAGACCTCCACATAGCCGGTGAAGCAGGCGTCCGCGGCTATCGAGCCGAGCGCGGTGCGCGCGTCCTGCGCATCGCTCACCGAGTTGTCGCCGTCGGAAGCGTAGAAGAGATAGATGTTGCAGCGGCCGGGGTTGTAGCGAGCATCGATGATCTCGCGCACTTTGTTCAGCCCCGTCGAGGCTACGGTGCCACCGGTGCCGCTCACCTGGAAGAAGTCGGGCTCGTTGAACTCCCACGCCTCGGTGGTGTGCGCGACGAACAGAGTCTCCAGCGAGCGGTACTCGCGCCGCAGTCCCTGCACCACCCAGAAGAAGAAGGTCTTGGCGAGCTTGCGATCGCGGTCCGACATGCTGCCCGAGACATCGAGCATGAAGAACACCACCGCGTGCACCGCTGGCTGACGCCGCCGCGCGAGCTGGCGGAAGCGCAGGTCCTCGTCGGTGAAGGTGGGTGTCGCCCCCGGAGCGCCGCGGCGTTTCACCAGCTCCTTGAACGAGCGGCGGCGGTCGAGCCGTGAGCGCGCGCCACGCCGGTCCCAGCCCTCTCGGACCCAGTCGGTCTCATCCGAGGGCCCGGCGCGCGCCTTGAGGTTTGGCAGCTGCATCTCTTCCCACAGCCAGTCGACGATGTCGTCGATCTTGAACTCGAGGACGAGTTGCACCTCACCCTCGTCGCGCCCGCCGGCACCCTTCTCACCGGGTGCGCGGTTGCGGCTGGGATCGGAGAACACGTCGCCGGGCTTCGCCTTGCCCTGGCCGGCACCCTGCTGCTCCTCGGGACGCCGCAGGCGGAAGTGGTAGTGCTCGAGCATGCGCACCGGCACGCGCACGGTACGCGCGCCGTCGTTGATCACATCGCCGCCGGCGATGATCTCCGGCAGGTTCGCACGCACCGCCTCGCGCACCTTCTCGTCGTGGCGCAGCCAGTCGCGCGCGCCGCGCGAGAACAGCTCGTACCACTTGCCGGCCTTGTCGGAGTGCTTTGGGTCCTCGGGACTCACGACGCTAGTGGTACACCTTTTCCGGGCGCCCCGCTACTCCTGGGCCAGCAGTGTGGTGACGTAGCTGAGCGCTTCCTTGGCGCTGTGCTCGTCGTAGCCGTATTCGTTCACCAGGCGCTGCTGTACCACCGAGATCTTCTGCCGTGCGTCCTCGTCCGGGCGCGCGGTCGAGGTCACGAGCCGCAGCACGTCGCGGCGCTCCTCGAAAAGGTACTGCTCGATCGCCTCGCGCATGCGCGCGTGGCTCGCGAGCTTGAATTTCTCGCCGGCCTTGAAGGCCACCATGGCCTTGCGCACCACTTCCTGGCGGAACGAGAGCTTGCCGGAATCGGAGACCTTGATCTTCTCCTCGACCGAGCGCAGGAAGCGCTCGTCCGCGTTGCGACTCTCGCCGGTGATGGGATCGCTGACCTGGCGGTGATCGAGCGACGCCTCGACCTCGTCCAGGTACTTCTCCAGCAGCTGCTGCGCCTCCTCCTCGAAGGACGCGAACATGGCGCGGTGCACGTCCTCCTTCACCCAGCGGTTATAGAACTCCTTGCGTGCAGTGACCAGGTGATCGATCCACGCCTTCTTCTGCTTGACGTCCATGCGGGCGTCGCTCTCGATGCCATCCTTGAGCGCCAGCAGCAGCTCCATGCTGGTGAGGCTGTGGGTATTGCCGCGGGTGATGGCGTTGGAGATGGCGTTGATCACGAAGCGCGGGCTCACCCCGGTCATGCCCTCATCGGGCACCTCGGCACGCAGCCGCGTGGCCTCGGTCTCCGGCACGCCTTCGACCGCTTCGCCGGCATACAGCCGCAGCTTCTTCGGCAGGTCGAGCCCCTCGCGCTCGGGCTTCACGAGACGCGTGAGGATGGCGAACACCGCCGCGAGGTTCAGCACGTGCGGGTCGAGGTGCACGTTGCGGAATGCCGGTGCGCCGGAGACCAGCTTCTGGTAGATGCGCGACTCGTCGCGGTAGGAGAGCGCATAGGGGATCTTGATGATCACCATGCGATCGAGCAGCGCCTCGTTCTCCTTCTCCTGAAGGAATTTGTGGAATTCGGCGAGATTGGTGTGCGCGAGGATCGTCTCATCGAGGTGAATCAGCGGGAAGCGCGACACCTTGACGTTCTTCTCCTGCGTCAGCGTCAGCAGCAGGTAGAGAAATTCGCGCTTGACCTTGAGGATTTCGATCATCTCGAGGACGCCGCGGCTTGCGGCATATACCGCGCCGGACCACGACCAGGCGCGCGGGTCGCCCTCGTCGCCGATCTGCGCGACCTTGGCGAGATCGACCGAGCCGACGAGGTCGGCGATGTCGGCGGTGGTCGGATCGTGCGGCGCGTAGGTGCCGATGCCGATGCGCGAAGCCTCCGCGAGGAACACCCGCTCCACCGGCACGCGCACGAAATCGCCCTCGAACTCGCGCTCGACGAAATCGCGCGCCCAGGGCGAGAGCTCCCCGGTGACGGTCACACCGTAACGGTCGCGGAACTCGGGCCG
>DASQRV010000253.1:0-2494 GCA_035642735.1 Steroidobacteraceae bacterium | reverse complement strand
CGTTGCCGCTGCCGTCGGCGAGCACGCCGTCGAAGTCCGCGGGCGGCGTGACCAGCTGTACGGTCTCGAGGTTGCCGTCGCGGAAGCGCATGGTGCGCGACAACGGCAGATCCAGTGGATCGATGCTCGCGATCTCGGTCTTGCGCGAATGCAACTGCACGTCGGCGCCGAGCCCCACCGCCCACACTGGCTCGCCGGCGCTCAGCTCGCGCGGCGTCAGCGTGGCCGACTTCACCGGCGTGGTACCGATGAGGCGCGGGTCGTACGCGACCACCGCGTAGTTGTGCAGCGGATGGATGTAGACCACGCGGCCGGGGACCTGCACGGTGCCGGCGAAGGTCACCGTCACGTCACCCACGGCCACCGGCACGGTGTTGCGGTCGACGACCACGAGGCCGCGCGCCGCATCGACGACGAGCCCGGTGCCGTGATAGTTGCGCTCGGTGATCCCCGACACCGAGTACGGCATGTCGAAGGTGACCATCACGAGTGAGGGTGCGAGCGCATCCATGCGCGGATCGCCGAAGTGCGGAAACGCCGTGGCGCTCACCGACTGCGGCTTGGGTTGCGGACCCGGCGGCAGGTCGCGGCAATCCCACAGGCCGCGGTTGTCGTCACGATCGCAGTGGTGCGCGGGGAACCACAGCCGATCCATGCGCACCACGCGCAGCTGGGAGTTGTTGGGGTCATCGATGGTGAGATAACGCACGGTGGCGCGATCGCCGTCGCCGAGCTGCGCGATGCCGGCCTCGAACTGCTGCAGGGTGTCAGTGTGGCCGCCGTTGAGCGTGAGGACGACGGCGCCGCGCGGGATCGAGGCGGCGCCGAACACGTAGCCCGGATTGGCGATGTAGACACCGCGTGCCGGTATGTTGAAGTGCCGTGCCTGCTGATAGGAAAGCCTGTTCACCACCGTGTCGCCGAACTCCGCGTAGGCGCTCGGGGTGATCGCATGCAGGTCGCCGACCGGCAGCTTCGCGGACACCAGCTTGCCCCCGCGCTCGAGCTCGACTTCGACCTCGCTGCCGACGGACGAATCGAGCACCTCCTCCAGGGGTTCGAACTGTGCCACGTAGTGGCCATTGAGCCGCAGCAGAATGTCGCCCGGCTGCAGCACGTTCTCGCTCGGGGATCCCGGCAGCACTTCGGTCACCACGAGCATGCCGGTGTAGCGTGGAAAGTCCTTGCGCACCGCCGCTTCGGTGCGCGCATCGAGCCCGAGGCGCTCGAGCTCGTCGTACGGCATGTAGTTGAACACCGTGTAGAGCGTGCCACGCGCGACGGGCTTGCCCTGCTGAATGAGGTTCAGCGCCCGCCGCACGCGCCCGAGCGGCAGGTAGAAGCTCGAGGCCGAGCCGTTGGCACCGCCGGCATTGAGGCCCACGACACGGCCACGAATGTCGATGACCGGCGAGCCGGAAGAGCCGCCCGAGGTGCCGGAGGCCGCCTGCAGGTAGAAGGTGTTGAAGTCGTTGTACTTGGTGACGCCGTACTCGGGAGCGTCGCGATCGAGCCGGGCGAGTGTGCCGGCGAGTATCGAGAGCTGCTCGCCGGCATTATTGCCGACGACGCGGATCTCACGTCCGATCTGCGCCCCCTCCGGGTACAGCGTGAGTGCGTGCGGTTTGATGAAGCGCAGCTTCTGCGGGTCGTAGTGGTAGAGGCCGAAGTCGTGGACCGGGTCGCGGTACACCGGATAGAGCTGCACTTCCTCGCGATTGAGGAAGGTGGCTTCGGCGGTGACCGGCCCCGGGGTCACCACGTGGCGGTTGGTGAGGATCAGGCCGCGCTCGGCGTCGACCACGAAGCCGGTCGCCTGGGCGCTGTTGTTCCACTCGGTATCGAACGCCCGTGTCTGATCGACATCGATCGACACGACACTGCTCGCAATGCGCTGCAGTGTCACGGCCCAGTCGGGGTTCTCCTCGCCCGCGGCTGCCTGTTCGGCAGCGATCGCGCCCTGGCCCTCGGCGCTGCCGAGCGGCGGCGGAGAGCGCGGCAGCGGGATGGCCGGCACGGGCAGTTGCGGTACAGCGGCGTCCGAGCTCGCGGGAGTGGAGCTCGCGGGAGTGGTGCTGGCGGGAGTCGCGCTGGCGGTAGGGTGAGGCGCGGCCGCAGCGGCCTCCCCGGGAGAGCCGGCGTGGCTCAGGCACGTCCCTGCGAGCAGCAGGCACAGCGATGCGGAGCGCAGTTGTCGCATTAGCGGCAGCCTTCCCTAGCGCCCGAGCAGCACCAACAGCCAGACCGCAGTCAGCAGCACGAAGGACATGAATACCGCCGCGGAGCCGATGTCCTTGGCGAGTCCGGCGAGCTTGTGCCGCTCGAAGCCGATGCGGTCCACCGTCGCCTCGATTGCGCTGTTGAGTAGTTCCACGATGAGGATGAGGAGCATGGGCGCGATCAGCAAGGCGCGCTCAACGCCGTTGTGACCGAGCCAGAGGCCCAGAGGTATGACGAGGACCGCCAGGGCAAGTTCCTGCCGAAAGGCCGCTTC
>DASQRV010000252.1:0-8015 GCA_035642735.1 Steroidobacteraceae bacterium | reverse complement strand
TTGGCCATCTGCTCGGCCTCCAGGTGCACGATGTCGGAGGTCTCATGCGCTCCGCGGACGGCGGCGAAATCGCACGACCGGAGGGACACCCCTTCCTGCGACTGACGCGGGTGCTCGAGACGGGGTTCGTCGTCACGATGGAGCCCGGCATCTATTTCATACCGCAGCTGCTGCAGGCGGCGCGCGCGGACGGACGTGGCCACCACATCAACTGGCCGCGCGTCGAAACGCTCGCCCGGTTCGGTGGGATCCGCATCGAGGACGATCTGGCGATTACCGCCACCGGGTGCGAGAACCTGACGCGGGACGCCTTCCGCTCAATCTAGGCCACGAGCGCGACGGTTAACGGCCCGGGGTTCGCCGATTCCTCTTTGTCTCAGCCAGGAGACAAAAATTACTTCTTAGCCAGAAGGTCTCTTATTTCCTGCAACAGTGCCTCGGTCTTCGTCGGCGGCGGCGGCGGCGCATCGGGGGCGGACGGTGCGGGCCGCTTGAGCTTGTTGATGCCCTTGAGCACCACGAAGATCGAGAAGGCGATGATGAGAAATTCGAAGATGGTCTGCAGGAAGGAGCCGTACTTGAGCAGTACCGGTCTGCCTTGAGCGTCGCTCGCGATCTTGAAGGCGAGCTCGGAGAAGTGGACGCTGCCGAGGGCCGGCGAGAGTGCCGGCATCACGACATCGCCGACGAGCGATGAGACGATCTTGCCGAAGGCTGCGCCGATCACGACGCCGACCGCCAGGTCGACGACGTTGCCCCTCATGGCAAATTCTTTGAATTCGGAAACAAAACTCATGACGGGGTCCTCCGGTTCGTGAGCAGACGTTTCCGGCGACAGTTCGGCAGATACCGAACTGTCGCGAGTCACCCGAGAGGCCCGGCGGGCGAGCCTCGATGATTATCAGCCCGACGCCTTTTTCTTGCGCGTGCGCTTCTTGGGAGCTTCGGGCGCAGCGGCTTCAGCGCTTTCAGCCTCCGCCTTGCCTTTCGCCTTGACCGCGGTCTTCCCGCGGCGCGTGCGCTTCTTCTTGTCAGCAGCAGGCTCCTCGGCAGCCACCGGCACCGCGCCTTCGACGAGCTGCATCAGCGCCATGGGTGCAGAGTCACCGGGACGCGGGAGCATCCGCAGGATGCGCGTGTAGCCGCCCGGACGGGCCTTGAAGCGTGGCCCCAGGTCGGCGAACAGCTTCTCGACCACCTCCGCATCGCGCAGGCGCGAGAAAGCGACGCGACGGTTAGCCTCACCATCACTCTTCGCGAGAGTGATCAACGGCTCGACCACCCGCCGCAGCTCCTTTGCCTTGGGTAGCGTCGTGCGGATCGTCTCGTGGCGCAGCAGCGAGACCGACAGATTGCGCATCAGCGCGTGGCGGTGCGAGCTGTTACGCGACAGCTGACGGCCGGAGAGATGGTGACGCATAAAGAACCCTTTGACTCGTGCCAACGCTTCGGCTGCGGCCCGCGGGCGCAGCGAAGCGGCGGGCCGCGCGTCCTGCGACGCGCCGCCTCATTTCAGCTTCAGATCACGTCGCGCTCTTCGTCGTGCTTGAGCCCCGCCGGCGGCCAGCCATCGAGGCGCATGCCGAGCATCAGCCCATGGCTCTGCAGCACTTCCTTGATCTCGGTGAGCGACTTCTTGCCGAGGTTCGGGGTGCGCAGCAGCTCGACCTCGGTACGCTGCACCAGGTCGCCGATGTAGTGGATGTTCTCGGCCTTGAGGCAGTTGGCGCTGCGCACGGTGAGCTCGAGCTCATCCACGGGACGCAGCAGGATCGGGTCGAACTGCATTTCGGAGACCTTGGTCGCTGCCTCCTCCTCGCCCTGCAGATCGACGAACACCGACAGCTGGTCCTTGAGGATGCTGCCGGCGCGGCGGATGGCCTCTTCGGAGTCAATGGTGCCGTTGGTTTCGATGTCGATCACCAGCTTGTCGAGGTCGGTGCGCTGCTCGACGCGCGCCGCGTCCACCGAGTAGGTGACGCGCCGCACCGGTGAGAAGGAGGCATCGAGTTGCAGGCGGCCGATGGGACGGGTCTGCTCCTCGAAGGCGAGGCGCGCGGCCGCCGGACGATAGCCGCGGCCGCGCTCGACGCGCAGCGTCATGGCAAGCTCGCCCGCCTTGGTGAGATTCGCGATCACGAGCTCAGGGTTCACCACCTCGATATCGTGGTCGACCTGGATGTCACCGGCGGTGACCGGCCCCGGGCCCTTCTTGTGCAGCCGCAGCTCCGCGGTATCGCGCGAGTGCATGCGCAGCGCCACGGACTTGAGATTCAGCAGAATGTCGACCACGTCCTCCTGCACACCCTCGATACTGGTGTACTCGTGCAGCACCCCGTCGATCTCGACCTCGGTGATGGCGCTGCCCGGCATGGAGGACAGCAGCACGCGACGCAGCGCGTTGCCGAGCGTGTGGCCGAAGCCGCGCTCGAACGGCTCGATCACCACGCGCGCCTGACGCGGAGCGATCGGCTGCACCTTCACCACACGGGGTCGCAAAAACTCGCTCACAGAACCCTGCATTGCAGTCTCACCTTGCCGGCTGAATGACCGGCGCAAAAAAAACACGGGCGGACCCCCCTGAATGGGGCCGAAAGCGCCCCAATTCAAGCGGATGCGCTTACTTGGAGTACAGCTCGACGACCAGGTTCTCGTTGATGTCGGGCAGGACATCGTCCCGGCCCGGCGCCGACTTGAACACGCCTCGGAACTCCTTGTCGTTCACCTCGACCCACTCCGGCAGGCCCACCTGCTGCGCGACGCTGAGCGCGCTCGTGATGCGCAGCTGCTTGCGCGCCTTCTCGCGCACCTGGACGATGTCGCCGGCCTTCACCTGGTAGGAAGCGATGCTCACCGGCTTCTCGTTCACGGTGATCGCCTTGTGGCTCACGAGCTGGCGCGCCTCGGCGCGCGTCGCGGCAAATCCCATGCGGTACACGACGTTGTCGAGGCGACACTCGAGCAGCCGCAGCAGGTTCTCGCCCGTGGCGCCGGACTTGCGCGCGGCTTCCTCGTAGTAGTTGCCGAACTGCCGCTCAAGCACGCCGTACATGCGACGCAGCTTCTGCTTCTCGCGCAGCTGCAGCCCGTAGTCGGAGAGACGCTGCCGACGCTCACTCTTGAGGCCGCCTGGCGGCACCGTGAGCTTGCACTTGTTTTCCAGCGGCTTGACGCCGGACTTCAGGAACAGGTCGGTGCCCTCGCGGCGAGCGAGCTTGCACGTGGGACCAGTGTAACGCGCCATCGTGTTGCCTACCTCTATTACACCCGGCGCTTCTTCGGCGGACGGCACCCGTTGTGCGGGATCGGCGTCACATCGGAGATGCTGGTGATCTTCAAGCCACAGTTGTTGAGTGCCCGTACCGCGGACTCGCGCCCGGGCCCCGGTCCGCCGACGCGCACTTCGACGTTCTTCACCCCGTGCTCCTGCGCGGCGACGCCCGCCTTCTCGGCCGCCACCTGTGCGGCGAACGGGGTCGACTTGCGCGAGCCGCGAAAGCCGCAGCCGCCGGCGGTCGCCCACGAGAGCGTGTTGCCCTGCCGATCGGTGATGGTGATGATCGTGTTGTTGAAGGACGCATGCACGTGCGCGATTGCATCGAGCACGTTCTTGCGCGCCTTCTTGGGCTTCTTGGGCGCCGCGGCCGGCGCTGCACCGCCCGTCTGGGATTTCTGCTCAGCCATGCGTTATGCCTTTCCGGGAGGAGCGTTCAGCTTGACCGCCTGCTTGCGCGGGCCCTTGCGCGTGCGCGCGTTGGTGCGGGTGCGCTGGCCGCGCACCGGGAGTCCCCGGCGGTGGCGGATGCCGCGCCAGGCGCCGAGGTCCATCAGGCGCTTGATGTTCATCGAGGTCTCGCGGCGCAGGTCGCCCTCGACCGCGAACTTGGCGATCTGCGAGCGGATGGCGTTGATCTCGGGCTCGGTGAGGTCCTTCACCTTGGTCGTGGGATTGACGCCCGCGCCCTCGCAGGCGGCCCGAGCGCGCGCGCGGCCCACACCATAGATGTGGGTGAGCCCGACCCACACGTGCTTGTTCATCGGGATGTTGATACCGGCGATGCGTGCCATAGTCTTTACCTCAACCCTGGCGCTGCTTGTGACGCGGGTCCGTGCAGATGACGTAGACCACGCGCCGGCGGCGCACGATCTTGCAGTTCTTGCAGATCTTCTTGACCGACGGACGTACTTTCATGGTTAACCACCCGAACCGCTGCGGCCGTAGCCGAGCAGGTTCGCCTTCTTGAGCAAGCCTGGGTAGTGGTGCGACATCGTGTGCGCGTGCAGCTGCGACATGAAGTCCATGACTACCACCACCACGATGAGGAGCGAGGTGCCGCCGAAACGAAACGGCACGCCCGCCCACGAGCTGAGGACCTCCGGCACCAGGCACACCGCCGTCACGTACAGCGCGCCCCACAGCGTGAGGCGCGTGAGCACCTGGTCGATGTACTCGGCGGTCTGCTGACCCGGGCGGATTCCACGCACGAAGGCGCCGGACTTCTTGAGATTGTCCGCGGTGTCGCGCGCGTTGAACACCAGCGCGGTGTAGAAGAAACAGAAGAAGATGATCAGCACCGCGTAGATCACCAGGTGCAGCGGCTGCCCATAGCCGAGCGCGGCGGCGACGTTCTGCATGAAGGTCGACACCGGCCCCTCGGCGTTGGTGCCGAAAAAGCTCGCCAGCGTCGCCGGGAAGAGCAGCAGGCTGGAGGCGAAGATCGGCGGGATCACGCCCGACATGTTGATCTTGAACGGCAGGTGGCTCGATTGACCGGCATACATGCGCCGCCCGACCTGGCGCTTGGCATAGTCCACCGGGATGCGCCGCTGCGCGCGCTCGACGTACACGACGAAGGCGGTCACCGCCACGACCAGGAACAGAATGCCGAGCGCCACCGGGCCCTGCATCTCGCCCGAGCTCACCTGGTCGATGGTGCCGCCCACCGCTCCCGGCAGTCCCGCGACGATGCCCGACAGGATGATCATCGATATGCCGTTGCCGACGCCGCGCTCGGTGATCTGCTCACCGAGCCACATCAGGAACATGGTCCCCGTGGTCATGGTGATGGTGGCGGTCAACAGGAACGGCAGCCCGTGGTAGAGCGTGAGTCCACCCTTGTCCAGCGCGCCAGCCGCGGCAAAAGACTGCACCAGCGCGAGCAGGACCGTGCCGTAGCGGGTGTACTGCGTGATCTTGCGCCGACCCGACTCGCCTTCCTTGCGCAGCTCCATGAGCGTCGGCACCACCATCGACATCATCTGGATGATGATGGAGGCAGAGATGTAGGGCATCACGCCCATGGCGAAGATCGACAGGCGCGACAACGCGCCGCCCGAGAACAGGTTGACGATCCCGAGGATGGTGTTGGAGCGATCGTTGAAGAAGCGCGCCACTTCCGCCGGGTTCACTCCCGGCACCGGGATGAAGGTGCCGATGCGGTAGACGATGAGCGCGCCGGCCAGGAAAAGCAGTCGGCTGCGGATCTCCCCGAAGCGGGCCGCGTCGCTGAACGCGGCGGCTGGATTGCTGATGCTGGTGTTCGCCATGAGTCCTCAGGCCTCGATCTTGCCGCCCGCGGCCTCGATGGCGGCGCGCGCGCCCTTGGTTGCAGCGACGCCCTTGAGCGTCACCGCCTTCTTGATCTCGCCCGAGAGCACCACCTTGGCGCGCTCGGTGCCCGGTGGCACCACGCCCGCCTTGAGGAGCGCCTCGAGATCGACGACCGCCGCCTCGACCTTGGCGAGCTCGTGCAGCCGCACCTCGGCGCGCGAGCGCTTGATGTCGGAGCGAAAGCCGACCTTGGGCATACGGCGCTGCAGCGGCATCTGTCCGCCCTCGAACCCCACCTTGTGGTAGCCGCCCTTGCGTGCCCGCTGGCCCTTGGTGCCGCGGCCGCAGGTCTTGCCCTGACCGGCGGAAGCGCCGCGGCCGACGCGCAGCCGCGCGCGGCGGCTGCCCGGAGCGGGCCTGAGTGTGTTCAGTCGCATATTCAAGCGTCCTTCTCGACGCGCAGCAGGTGCGCCGCCGTCTGGATCATGCCGAGATTCTCGCGTGTGTCCGGCACCGAAACGGTCTGGTGCCGGCGCCTGAGGCCCAGCCCGCGCGCCGAAGCGGCGATGTTCCTCAGCTGGCCGTGGAGGCTCTTCACCAGCGTCACCTTCAGTTGCTGCGCCATGACCATCAGCCCGTGATCTCTTCCAGGGTCTTGCCGCGCTTGGCCGCGATCTCCTCCGGCGAGCGGATCCTCGCCAGCGCATTGATGGTGGCGCGCACGACGTTGATGGGGTTGCGCGAACCGTAGCTCTTGGCGAGCACGTTGCGCACGCCGGCACATTCGAGCACCGCACGCATGCCACCGCCGGCGATGACACCGGTGCCGTCGGAAGCCGGCTGCATGTAGACGCGGGTCGCGCCGTGGGTGCCGGTCACCGCGTAGTGCAGCGAATCGTTGCGCAGCGCCACGTTGATCAGATTCTTCCGTGCCTGGGTCATCGCCTTGGAGATCGCCACCGGCACCTCGCGGGCCTTGCCGAAGCCATAACCGACGCGCCCGGCGGTATCGCCGACCACGGTGAGCGCGGTGAAGCCGAACTGACGTCCGCCCTTCACCACCTTCGCGGTGCGGTTGACGGCGACGAGCTTCTCGACGAACTCATCCGCCGGCTGCCCCTTCTCTGGTCTTGCCATATGTCTGCCCTGCCTAGATTTCAAGTCCCGCTTCTCGGGCCGCCTCCGCGAGCGCCTTCACACGCCCGTGGTACTGGAACCCGGAACGGTCGAACGCCACCTTGTTCACGCCCGCCGCTTTGCTGCGCTCGGCAATTGCCTTGCCGACGGCCTTGGCCGCGGCCACGTTGCCGGTCGTCTTGAGCCCCTCCCGCACCGCCTTCTGGGTGGTGGAGGCGGCCGCGATCACCTGAGCGCCGGCAGCGTCGGTCACCTGTGCGTAGATGTGCTTCGGCGTGCGGTGCACGGTGAGGCGCGCCACACCGAGATCGCGGATGTGCGCCCGGGTGCGGAGCGCGCGGCGCTGCCGCCGCTGCTTCTTGCTGATGATCATTTCTTCTTCCCCTCTTTAAGGGTGATCTGCTCGCCCACGTAGCGCACGCCCTTGCCCTTGTAGGGCTCGGGCGGACGGATGTCGCGGATCTCGGCGGCCATCTGGCCGACCTTCTGGCGATCGATGCCCTTCACCACGATCTCGGTTTGGCTCGGGGTCTCGATGTTGATGCCCTCGGGGATCGCGACGCTCACCGGGTGCGAGAAGCCGAGCGTGAGGTTCAGGTTCTTGCCCTGCACCTGTGCGCGGAATCCGACGCCGACCAGCTCGAGCTTTTTCTCGTAGCCCTTGGTCACCCCGCGCACCATGTTGGCGAGATGCGCACGGGTGGCACCGGCGCGGGTGCGCGCGAGTCCCGGCTCGGAGAACTTGATCTCGAGCCTCTTGTCCGTCTGCACCACCGACACCCCCGCCCCGAGCGGCAGGCTGAGCGAGCCCTTCGCGCCCTTGATGGTTACTGAACCCGACGCAAGGGTCGCGGTTACGCCCTGGGGCAGTTCGACCGGAGCTTTGGCAATTCGCGACATCGTGGCTTCTCTACTGATTCATGCGCGCGGCGTCACCCTCAGGTGACGATGCACAGCACCTCACCGCCCTGGCCGGCGGCGCGCGCCTGGCGGTCGGTCATCACGCCCTGGGGCGTCGAGACGATCACCGTGCCCATGCCGCCGAGGATCTTCGGCAGCTCGTCCTTGCCACGGTAGATGCGTAGTCCCGGGCGGCTGACCCGCTCCAGACGATCGATGACGGGGCGGCCCTCGAAATACTTCAACCCGATCGTGAGACGTGGCTTGCCACCGTCGGCATCGAGATGGAAGTCGCTGATATAGCCCTCCTCCTTCAGCACCTTGACGATGGCAGTCTTGAGGCGCGAGGAGTCGAGCTGCACTTCGCGCTTGCCCGCGGTCTGGCCGTTGCGGATACGGGTCAGCAGGTCGGCAATGGGGTCGGTCA
>DASQRV010000251.1:0-3904 GCA_035642735.1 Steroidobacteraceae bacterium | reverse complement strand
TCAGCGATGACACGCGCGCTGCGCACGCTGAACAGTCCGTCGAAGCTCGGTTCGGGGAAGGCCTGTCCCCAGGGTCCCCCGGCGCGCAGCGCCTCGGCGGTCGCGAGCGCGATCTCCGTGACGGCGAGCTCGCCGTCGGTCTCCACCGCGTCGGCCGCGATCGTCCCCGCCGGGCAGCGCGCCACCTCCTCATCGAAGGCGCGCGCGAACTCATCGAGCTTGGCGCGCTCCAGTGTCAGCCCGGCGGCCATGGCGTGACCGCCGAAGCGGTCGATGAGTCCGGGATGACGCGCCGCGATCGAGTCGAGCACGTCGCGGATGTGGATGCCGGGTGTCGAGCGCGCCGAGCCGCGCAGCGTCGCCGCATCGGCGCTCGCAAAAGCGATCACCGGACGGCGCACGCGCTCTTTCACGCGGCTCGCGACCAGCCCCACCACGCCCTGGTGCCAGCCCTCATCGAACAGACACACACCGCTGCGCTGCACCGACCCGGCGGGTTCACGCAACTGCTGCACCGCCCCGAGGGCCTCCTGCTGCATGCGCGCCTCGATGGCGCGGCGCTCCTCGTTGAGCGCATCGAGCCGCGCGGCGAGGCGCTGCGCGTCTGCCTCGTCATCGGCGAGCAGGCACTGAACGCCGATCGTCATGTCATCGATGCGGCCGGCGGCGTTCAGGCGCGGCGCGACACCGAAGGCGAGATCGGCCGCCGTCAGATCCACCGCCGTGCGGCCGGCGACCGCCAGCAGCGCACGGATCCCCGGCACGCAGCGGCCGGCGCGGATGCGCTTCAGGCCCTGCGCGACCAGCACGCGGTTGTTGGCATCGAGCGGCACGACATCCGCGACGGTGCCGAGCGCCACGAGATCGAGCAGCTCCGCGACCCCAGCCGTCGTGCCGCTCAGGCCGGCACGGTCGAGCGCGCGGCGCACCGCGGCCATCACGTAGAAGGCCACACCCACCCCGGCGAGCGCGCGGCTGCCGAAGCGGCTGGCGGCGAGGTTGGGATTGACGATCACGTTGGCGTCGGGGAGCTGGGCGCCGGGGAGGTGATGGTCGGTGATCAGCACGTCTATGCCGCGCGCGCGCGCCGCGGCCACCCCGGTCGTGCTGGAGATGCCGTTGTCGACGGTCACGATCAGGGACGGTGCGCGCTCGGCCGCGAGCGCGACGATCTCCGGAGTAAGTCCGTAGCCGAACTGAAAGCGGTTCGGGACGAGGAAGTCCGCCGCCGCGAAGCCGCAGCAGCGCAGCGCGCGCACTACGAGCGCGCAGCTGGTCGCGCCATCGGCATCGAAGTCCCCCACGACCAGCACCCGGCCCGCGCGATGCGCGAGCAACAGTTCCACGGCCGCCGCGATGCCCTCGAGCGTGCCGACCGGCAGCAGCCGCTCGAGCGAGGTATCGAGCTCCGCCGCCGAGCGCACCCCACGCGCGGCGTACACGCGCTCGAGCACCGGATGGAGCCTGTCGCCGAGCGCGCTCGGGGCGAGCAGCGCCGTGCGGCGCACGATGCGCAGGCTCATGCGAAGCCCGCGAGGCCGCGCGGCGTTCGCCGCCAGAACTTGCGCAGACTCCCGCGCTCGATGCGCGCCCGTGCGTCGTTGAGCATCACGCTCACGCCATCGACCGCGCCACGGCGCAGCGCCTGCAACGCCGGCGAGACGAACCGCTCATCAAGCCGATGCAACGCGCTGCCCACCGATGACTCATCAGCACGCCATTCTCCTCCGACTTCCACGACCAGCACGGCCGCTCGCGTCCCCGCGGCCAGCACCTCCCCGAGATGCTGCGGCGGTGCGCGGCAGGCGGCGCCGTTCAGCCGCCACAGACCTTCGAGCCACGCGTCTCGGCCGAAAGCCGCCGGCAGCCCGGACGGTGCCCGCGGCTCCGGGCGCACTATCCGCCCTGCAGCGCCCCAGGGCCAGAGCGCCGTGATGGGCAGTTCACCGCGCGAGCGGCGCGCCTCATTCAGCGGCAGCGCGTGCAACCACATCTCGATCTCGGCGAGCAGACGCCGCAGCGGCGCGGCCGCGGCACCGGCGGGCATCACTCGATCGAGCTCGCCGCTGGCCGCGCGGCCGGGCTCCTCCGTAGCCAGCGGCGGCAACCCGGGAGTGCCGAGCAGGAACTCCCCGGAGGGCAGCGGCGCGAGTGTCTGACCGGACGAGCCGAAGGTGCGTGCGAAGTCCGCGCAGAGGTCCGCCTGCTGAGGCGGCGTGAGGCGCAGCAGCCCCCGCTGGTCGAAATGCACACGCGTGAGTCCCGCGTGCAGGTGCACCGCCGTCGCGATCCAGCTCGTCACGGACGGCGTCAGCGAGTTGGCAAACGAAGCGGCCAGCGCCGGGTCGAGCGCCGCCGCAGCGATGCACGCCGGCGCCAGGCCCTCGAGGTCGACGCGCTCGATGTCGCCGAGCAGCCAGCGACGCCATCCGGCAGCAAGCCGGGTGCGTGCGCCAAAGCGCGCCACGGTCTCGAGTCCCGGTATTGCCCCGGGCCTGGTGTCATCCCGGGATGCACCGCTCAGCTCACGCGGCGGGTAGAGATCGGGAACGACAATGACGAGCTCGCGCACCGGCGTTATCGTATCGAAGGTGAAGTTCACCCTCGAACCGCCCTCACAGGCGAACCTCATCCGCGGCTACTCCGACACCGAGCTGCGCATCGGCGAGCAGCGCGTGCGGCGCAGCTGCCTCGTGACCGCCGATCGGCTCATCACCGACTGGCCGCCGGCCACCTTCGATGAGCTCGCGCCCGCTCACCTCGAGGCGGTCTTCGCGCTCGCTCCCGAGCTGGTGCTGCTCGGCACGGGTCCGACACAACGCTTCGCCCCGCCGGAGGTGCGCAGCGAATTTGCCCGACGGCGCGTCGGGCTCGAGGTCATGCAGCTGGGCGCGGCGTGCCGCACCTTCAATGTGTTGGTGCAGGAGGACCGCAGGGTGCTCGCGGCACTGTTCCTCGGCTGAGGCCAGCGACCCCGGTTGGGGTGAGGATGACTGGCAGAAGACACAAGGGGAGGGTCAACCAACCAAACAATCATTCGAAGCTGACAGACTCGAACAATTGCAACATTATTGTTCTTGTCTCTAACTTGTTGCTCTTCTTGCGACGCCCCCTCCGCCCTGTGTCCTCTGCCGGTCACCCACCTGTCGTCGTTAGGAGACAGGGGAGCATGTTAAACGGCCGGCAGAACACTGCGCAACTAATTTGAAGAACGATCCGTTTTTTTCTCCGCCGGCCGGACATCGGGGCTGTCGTACGCTGGGTTTGGCCGCGACATCGCGAGAATCGGTCTTATCGGCGGCGTTATCTCTATATTTATCAGTGCCTTTTATCGTTGTTTTGCTCCTGCACGGCACTGACTTTACTTAATCCTTCTCGAGAATCGCCTCAGGTGGTGCCGCCGAGGAGTGGCACGAACGCGACCGGCCCGAGCGACTCGCGCTCGATGCGCTGTTCGCGGCACGTGAAGCGCACCAGCTGCTGCTGGCCCTCGGGCCCGATCGGCACGATCAGGCGTCCCCCGACCCTGAGCTGCTTGAGCAGCGGCTCAGGCACCACGAGCGGCGCGGCGGCGACCAGGATGCCATCGAACGGCGCGTGTGCCTTCCAACCGAGGGAGCCATCGCCGTGCCGGAACCGGACGTTGCGGATCCCAAGCTCCTTCAGCCGCTCACGCGCACGTGTCAGCAGCGGCTCGACGCGCTCGATGGTGCTGACGCGCTTCACCAGCGGCGCGAGCACCGCGGTCTGGTAACCGCAACCGGTGCCCACTTCGAGCACGTTGTCGAGGGAGCCGCCCTGGAGCAGCGCTTCGGTCCTGCGCGCTACGATGAAAGGCTGGGAGATCGTCTGTCCAAAGCCGATCGGCAGCGCCGTGTCCTCGTAGGCACGGCTGCCGAGGGCC
>DASQRV010000250.1:0-3123 GCA_035642735.1 Steroidobacteraceae bacterium | reverse complement strand
GCGGAAGCCGAGGTCGAATACGAGGAGAGAGTCTCACCGGCGATCGATGTCGCGTTCCGAGTGAGCGACAACACCGAGCTCGCGCGGCGCATCGGCCTGAGCGCGGCAGAGCTCGGCAGCGCGCCGGTAGACATCGTCATCTGGACCACGACTCCCTGGACGCTGCCGGCCAATGAGGCCGTCGCGCTGCGCGCCGAGTTCCGCTACGTGCTCGCCGCGGCGAATCAGGGAAGTGAGCGGCACCGCATCATCGTTGCCGCGGAGCTCCTCGATGCCTGCCTCGAGCGCTACCGCATGTCCGACGCCGGGCAACTCGCGCAGTTCGAGGGTCGTGTCCTCGAGGGACTGAAGCTCGAGCACCCGTTCCAGGAGCGGCGGGTGCCGGTCGTTCTCGGCGAGCACGTGACGCTCGATGCGGGCACGGGTGCCGTGCACACCGCTCCAGGGCACGGGCAGGAGGATTTCGTCGTCGGGCAGCGGTATGGACTTGAGGTGCTGAACCCGGTGGGTAACGACGGGCGCTTCCTGCCCGGCACGCCGCTCGTGGCCGGTCTCAAGGTGCAGGAGGCGAACCCGGTGATCATCGCCGCGCTCGCGCGGGGCGGGCGCCTGCTGCACGAGGAACCCTTCCGTCACAGTTATCCGGTCTGCTGGCGCCACAAGAGTCCGGTGATTTTCCGGGCGACGCCGCAGTGGTTCATCAGCATGGAGCGGGCGGGATTGCGGGCTCACACGCTGCGCGACATTCCGGGCGTGCGCTTTACGCCGGCCTGGGGCGAGCCGCGCATCACCGGCATGATCGAAAACCGCCCCGACTGGTGTATCTCGCGCCAGCGCATCTGGGGCGTGCCCATCCCGCTGTTCGTGCACCGCGAGACCGGCGAGCGCCACCCACGCACGCTCGAGCTGATCGCAGCGGCGGCGGAACGCGTCGAGCAGGGCGGTATCGATGCCTGGTTCGCGCTCGAGCCGCGGGAGCTGCTGGGCGCCGAGGCCGAGCATTACGATAAGGTCACCGACGTCATGGACGTGTGGGCGGACTCGGGACTGTCGTTCGAATGCGTGGGCACCGAGCGTCCGGAGGTGGCCGCGCCGGTGGAGCTCTATCTCGAGGGCTCGGACCAGCATCGCGGCTGGTTCCACAGCTCGCTCCTCATGTCGGAGGCGCTGTACGAGCGTCCGCCGTACCGTGGTGTGCTCACCCACGGCTTCACGGTCGATGAGAAGGGCCGGAAGATGTCGAAGTCGCTCGGCAACGTCATCGCCCCGCAGAAGGTCATGAGCACGCTCGGGGCGGACGTGCTGCGGTTGTGGGTCTCCGCGACCGACTACGCCAACGAGATCGCGGTCTCCGATGAGATCCTGAAGCGCATGGCGGACTCCTACCGCCGCATGCGCAACACGCTGCGCTTCCTGCTCGGAAACCTGCACGGGTTCGACCCTGCGCAGCACGCCGTACCGGAGACGCGGCTCCTGGCGCTCGATCGCTGGGTGCTCGCGCGTGCCCGCGATCTGCAGACGGAGGTTCTCGAGGCCTACCGCGGCTATGCTTTTCACCTGATCTATCAAAAAGTACACAACTTCTGCAGCGTCGATCTCGGCAGCTTCTACCTGGATGTGATCAAGGACCGGATGTACACCACGCCGGCCGCCGGCGCCGCGCGCCGCTCCGCGCAGACCGCCATGTGGCACATCGCCGAGAGCATGATGCGTTGGCTGGCGCCGATCCTGTCGTTCACCACCGAGGAGGTGTGGGGGTATCTGCCCGGCGAGCGGCGCGAATCGGTCTTCCACGAGACCTGGCACCCGCTGCCGCAGGTGTCGAGTGACCCGATCGACTGGGACGCACTCATCGCGTTGCGGAGCGATGTCACGCGCGAGCTCGAGAAGCTGCGCGATGCCGGGCTCATCGGCGCGCCGCTCGATGCGCGCGTGGCGGTGTACTGCGGCGAGGACGAGCTGCCGCGCTTCGCCGCGCTCGGCGGCGAGCTGCGCTTCCTGCTGATTACTTCCGAGGCAGAGGTGCACGCCGCCAAGGCCCCGCCCGCGGGCGCGGTGCCCGCCGGCAACACCGGCCGGAGCGGGGTGTGGATCCTCGTGCGCCCCACGGATGACCCGAAATGCGTACGATGCTGGCAGCGCCGGCCCGATGTCGGCGAGGATAGCCGGCATCCGCAGCTCTGCCGGCGCTGTGTGAGCAACATCGAGGGCCCTGGCGAGGTTAGGGAATACGTATGAGCGAGGCCGATAGGGACAGCGCCGTGGCAGCTCCTGCCGGCGGGGCGCGGGTCGCGGTAGCGATGGGCGTGCCGGTGGCGGAGAGCGGCTGGCTGTGGTTGCCGCTGTCCTTGGCGGTGATGATCGCGGACCGGGCGGTGAAGCTCTGGATCACGCATCACCTGGCACCCGCCCAGCGCATTCGCGTTTTGCCGACACTCGACATCATCCTCACCTACAACACCGGCGCCGCCTTCAGCTTCCTCGCGGATGCATCCGGATGGCAGCGGTGGCTGTTCGTGCTTCTCGCGCTCGGTGTGAGTGCGGCGCTCATCGTGTGGATGCGCCGCCTGAATGCCCGCCTTCACGGGCTGCTCGCCTGTGGCCTCGCGCTCATCGTCGGCGGTGCGCTCGGCAACATGATCGACCGCCTGACGACCGAGCGGGTGGTCGATTTCATTCACGTGCACTGGGGCGCGCACTATTTTCCGGCATTCAACATCGCCGACTCGGCCATCACGATCGGCGCGGTGCTGCTGCTGCTCGATGCCTGGCGCGACAGCCGCACGACGAAGAGGCTGAAGGTCTGATGCAGGTTCTGCTCGCCAACCCACGCGGCTTCTGCGCCGGTGTCGATCGGGCCATCGACATCGTCGAGCGTGCGCTCGAGCTGTTCGGCGCGCCGATCTACGTGCGTCACGAGGTCGTCCACAACCGCTACGTGGTGGATCGCCTGCGCGGTCTCGGGGCGATTTTCGTCGAGGAGCTGAGCGAGGTGCCGCAGGGGGCCACGGTCATCTTCTCCGCGCACGGGGTGTCCACTGCGGTGGTGGAGGAGGCGCGCGTACGCGGGCTGACCGTATTCGACGCCACCTGCCCGTTGGTCACCAAGGTGCACATGGAGGT
>DASQRV010000249.1:0-3696 GCA_035642735.1 Steroidobacteraceae bacterium | reverse complement strand
CGAGCACGATGCGCGTGGCGCTCGCTGCGAGCCAGGCGAGGTCGGCATCGATCGCCGCATCGTCCGGGGCGGCGAGAAACTGCTGCGCGGCGCCGGGGAGCGGGCAGCGCTGCGTCACGCGCGCGCCGAGCGCGCGCTCCGGCTCACCGCCCGCAGCGTCGAGCAGCTCACGCAGGTGCCCCGCCTCGAGGGCGGGCGTACGTGCCAACACGGCGCGGGCGCGGCTCGTATCCATCGGCTGCGAGCATAGAACAAGCGCCGCCCGCGCCGCTCCCGGCAAAAGGCATGCAAGCGCGCGGCCGAAGGCGGCCGCGCGCTGCGCGTCACAGGTTACGGGTTATGGACCGGGGCGCCGTTGTGGATGATGTTGGACGCCCCGACGATCAGGGCGTAGCTCATCCGGTCGTAGACCTTGAACACGAGCATCGTTCCGGCACGCTCATCCGGCAGCCTCACCCGCGGCGCGAAGCTGGTGTTGAATCCGTTCATGCTGTTGGTCATGGAACGGCCGCCCGCCCACAGATCGCGAACTTCCTCGCCGGCCCGATCGACGGCGAGCACCGTGCCGGGCTCGATGCCGTGGCGCTTGCCGCGGTTGATCGCGACCACGTAGAACTGCCCGACGAGATCGGTGCCCCCGACCACACTGATGATGTTCCCGCGGACCTGCGAGGTGGGCACCGAGGGGGTGAAGTTGACCGGCACCTGGTTGTCAGAGGACACGAGCCGATCGCCCGCGAGCGTCTCGCGCGCCGTATCGATCATCACCGCCTTGGCGGGCTGGCCCGCGCGCTTCACGAGGGCCGTCCCGGTGTAGATACCCTCGTAGCCGAGCAACTTGCCGTCATCCGGATCGCGGAGCTGGTTCGAGATGTGCATCACCGCGTAGCGCGAGTTCTCCGCGGCCTGGAGGTTCTTGATGTAGACCTCGATTTCGTTGCCGGCCACCTGGTGCATGTCGCGGAAGGCGAGCACGTAGGGCGCGTGGCGGATCTCGTCCTCGCTCATGAGGGTCGGCCGCGACAGGAACGCGGCGATCGCCGCATACGGGATGGTCGGAATCGCGTTCTGGAGCGGATCACTGCGCAGGCGCGGGTCGAGCCGGGTGAGACCCGCCTGCTCCAGCCGCACTTCCATGCGGCCGCCGGTGCCGTAGGCGAGAGCCAGCTTATCGCCCGGATAGATCAGGTGCGGATTCGGCACCTGCGGATTGATCACCCAGACCTCGGGCCACAGCCACGGGTCCTTGAGATACATCGAGGCGATGCCCCAGAGCGTATCGCCCTTCTTCACCGTGTAGTGCATTGGCGCTTCGGGGTTCTCCACCGGATTCGCGGCGCCACCGGACTCACCGCCCGCGCTCGAATTGCCGCCGGTGTCGGCGCTCGAGTTGCTGGCAGTGTCAGTGCCCGCGGTGGCCGGGGCTGCACCGGGCGCAGCCTCGGTTGCCGTCGCCTGCTCCGGAGCGGGTGATGCGGATGCCGCGGCACCCTCGGAGCTCGCCGCCTTCGCCGCGGCGGGCGTGGAATCGTGGGCGCGGTGGTGCGCACACCCCGAAAGGGCGACGCACAGGGTCAGCAAGCCCGCGGCGGCGCGAGCTCCAAGTACTTGATTTGAGACCATCCTCCACTCCTCATTGCGCGAGGTGGAACCAGACCTGCGCAGGAGATTCTAGTTGTTATACTGGCGGGACGCCCGGTCCGAAGCCGATTTATTGTCAGCTTTGTGCGCTGGATCACGACCCTCGGCGTCCCCATATCAGGCACCACCATGGCTCTTCGCACCATTCTCGAGTTTCCCGATCCCCGGCTGCGCACGCGCGCGGAGCCCGTCACGCACTTCGACGCCGCGCTCGGCACCCTCATCGATGACATGCTCGAGACCATGTACGCCGCTCCCGGCATCGGTCTCGCGGCGACGCAGGTTGATGTCCACAAGCGCCTGATCGTCATCGACATCTCCGAGGAGCACAACGAGCCGCTGGTGTTGATCAATCCCGAGATCCTCGCGCGCGAAGGCGAGGCACAGACCGAGGAAGGGTGCCTGTCGGTGCCGGGGATCTTCGATGAGGTGAAGCGCGCCGCCAGGGTGCGGGTGCGGGCTCAGGATCGTAACGGGGAGAGTTTCGAGGGCGATTACGAGGGCGTCCTCGCCGTGTGCATCCAGCACGAGATGGATCACCTCGAGGGGCGGCTGTTCGTCGATTATCTCTCCGACCTCAAGCGCGAGCGTATTCGCAAGCGACTCGACAAGGAGCGCAAGGAACGCGCGTCGCGGACGGCGACGGCGACGGCCGGCGCACGGCGCGCGTACTAGTCGATGGGAAAAAGTCGCCTGCGGCGCTTTTTGTGCCGGCCGGTCCCTGGCCGGCACCCTGCGGGCCGACCTTCGGTCGGCCAAATTCGCTCCTGCGAATTTGTCGGACCGTGGCTTCGTTTTCACCGGCAAAAGACGCGGCTTTTGCCGGCTGCTCAGTGCCGGGGTGTGGCGTCGGCTAGTTCGACAGGGCGCTAGTGTTGCGCGTCGCCTTCGCGGGCACACCGGAATTCGCGCTGCCAGCTCTCGAGGCGCTGCGGAGCCATCACGAGGTCGTCGGCGTCCTGACGCAGCCGGACCGCCCGAGCGGACGCGGCCGGCGCCTGACGCCGAGCCCCGTGAAGCTCGCAGCCCTTGCCGGTCGGCTCCCGCTCGCGCAGCCGCCGACACTCCGGAGCGAGGCGGCACGGGCGCAGCTTGCAGGCTGGCAGCCCGACGTCCTCGTGGTGGCCGCCTACGGGCTCATGGTGCCGCCCGAGGTGCTCGGGCTGCCACCACTCGGTTGCCTCAACATCCACGCATCACTTCTCCCGCGCTGGCGCGGCGCTGCCCCGGTCGAGCGCGCGATACTCGCCGGCGACCGCTCGACCGGCATCAGCATCATGCAAATGGACGCCGGGCTCGACACCGGACCGGTGCTGCTGCAGCGGCGCGTAGAGATCTCCCGCGCACACACGGGCGGTGCGCTCCGCGCCGAGCTGGCGGTGCTCGGGGCGGAGATGCTTCTCGAGGCGCTCTCCGGGCGCGCCGCGGGTACGCTCACGGGGAAGCCGCAACCTGCAGAGGGTGCTACCTATGCCCCGCGCATCGGGAAGGCCGAGGCGCGCATCGACTTCCAGCGCGAGGCGCTCGAGATCGAGCGGCAGGTTCGCGCGTTCAACCCCGAGCCCATCGCCGAGACGCGTCTCGATGGGGAGCAGCTCCGTGTCTTTGCCGCGCACGCTCTCCCGGACGCGGGCGACACGTTCACGCCACAAAGTGCCGACAAAAGCGTCGATCCTGGCACGATCCTCTCCGTACAGGATGACTACATGGTCGTTCAGTGCGGCCGGGGTCGACTCGCGGTGACCGAGGTCCAGCGACCGGGACGGCGACCGGTCAGCGTCCGCGACTTCTCGCACAGCCTCGTGCTGCCGGGCCGCCGTCTTGGCTAGAACTCCCTGGGCGCCGGGCGCGCCGGCGCTGGCCGCAGCTGCACGCGTGGTCGAGGCCGTCACTGCGCGGGGTCGCTCCGCGGATGCGGCGTTCGCCGCCCGTTCCGAGCGTATCCCCGGCGCACCGGAGCCCTCGGCCGTGCGCGCCATCGCTCTCGGGACCCTGAGATGGTATCTGCGCCTCGCGCCCGCGATTGAGCTGCTGGTGGCGCAGCCCAACGCCCTC
>DASQRV010000248.1:0-22001 GCA_035642735.1 Steroidobacteraceae bacterium | reverse complement strand
TGCCATCCGCCGCGCCCTCGACGAGCCGGCAGTGCCGCAGCCCGGGCACGAATGCCAGTGCCTCCCGGCAATCGGTCACGATTCTCCAGATCGCATCCGGCGGCGCCGCGATGCGGACGGCTGCGCGGACGCGGCCGCGTGGATGGGCAGGATCGATTGCGCTCGTCGCCACCACGACCTCACCCGCCGCGAGGCGCTGCTGGATGGCCGGATCCGTGACCCAGGTGCTCTGCGCCCCGGCCGCGACGGGCTCGAGCAGCGCCAGCGCCAGGGCGAGCAACGCTGAGCTCAGGGCGTCCATGCGGTCTCCACGCGGCGCGGCGCGCCGGCACTCGTAAGTGCCGCCGAGCGCACCGCCAGGTTCATGCGAGATCGGTGAGCGCGCTACGCTCGACCCGGCCCTCGGCAACGCGGACACCTTCGGAGTGGAGGCGGCGCGCCTGCTCGTGGTAGGCGCGCGAGGATCTCGGGAATGCTATGCGGCCCCCTGCCGCGACGACGCGATGCCACGGCAGATTGAGGGCCTTGGGCGCGACCCGCAAGGCGAACCCTGTCTGGCGCGCCCGTCCCGGAAATCCCGCGGCACGCGCGACGGCACCGTAGGTCGAGACCTGGCCGCGTGGAATCGTGCAGACCACGTGCCAGATCGCCTGAAGTGCCGGACTGTCGGCACTGCCCGGTGGCTGCGACACAACCGCCGCGAGCCGCCGCGCGTTGGGGCGCGCTTCGCGATGCGGCTTGCGGCCGGACCTCGGGCGATGCTGCGGGTCTGCTGCGCGTGTCATTTCAGCTCGAGTCTATGCCATCCGGCCGCGCGGGAGCGGTGTAACGGAATGCTAAGATCCAGCATATGCACAGATCCAGCTTCGTCGCCCTGGCCGCCGTGCTTCTGTGGCCGCTTGCTGCCGACGCAAACGATGTCGACGTGCCTGAGCTTGGCGTGCGGCTCGGCGCTCTGCCGAGCGGGATGACCCAACCCGAGGTGACCCAGCGGCCGGCCGGCTACGACGCCGTCACGCGCCTCGGCCTGGCGACGCTCGAGATCTTTCGTGAGGACGACCCCGCACCCCCCGGGAGTGACGTTGCCGATCCCCGCTACCGTGCAGTGCTCGATGGCCGTTATCGCGGCGGTGTCGAGTCGAAGACACTCGGTGCGCCCACCTCACTCGGCGGTCACAGCGCCTGGACGGTGGTCGATGCGCGCGAGGACAGCTCCTCCGACCGGACGCACTACACCTGCCTCAGCTACGTGATCGTCGATCAGCACCTGTATCGGCTCGCGGTCACCGCCGACGGCTCCCCGGGGCGTCCGCCGGAGTTCGATGCGGTCGTCAAGGCGTTGTCCGGGGTCAGCTTCGAGCAGGTACAGCGCCGTCACGGTTAGCACGCTCGACCTTCGCGGAAGAGTCCCGATACACTGCCCGCAGGAGCGTACTGCGGGGGGGAGCTCCATGGCGGCGGCGCCGCATACAGCGGTCGACGATTTCATACTCGAGACGCGCGGCCTGACGAAGCAGTTCAAGGGTTTCGTTGCCGTCAGCGATATCGACCTGCGGGTGCGGCGGGGCGAGATCCACGCGCTCATTGGCCCGAACGGCGCGGGCAAGACCACCTTCTTCAACCTGCTCACCAAGTTCCTGATCCCCGACCGCGGGCAGATCCTCTATCGCGGCGGCGATATAACCCTGGCGAAGCCCGCGGAGGTCGCTCGCCGGGGCATCGTGCGCTCCTTCCAACTGTCCGCGGTCTTCCCGCACCTCACGGTGCTGGAGAACGTACGCATTGCGCTGCAGCGCACGCTCGCAACGACTTTCCACTTCTGGAAGCCCGCCTCCAGCCTGGCGGTGCTCGATGCGCGCGTGCGCGAGCTGCTCGAGCAGGTGGACCTCGGCCCCTTGCTCCACATGCGTGCCGTCGAGCTGCCCTACGGGCGCAAGCGCGCCCTCGAGCTCGCGACGACACTCGCGATGGCACCGCAACTGATGCTGCTCGATGAGCCAACCCAGGGCATGGCGCACGAGGACGTCGATCGCGTCACCGCCCTCATCCGCCGGGCCGCGACCCACCGCACCGTGTTGATGGTGGAGCACAACATGCAGGTGGTCGCGCGCATCGCCGATACCATCACGGTGCTGCAGCGGGGAAAGGTCATCGCCAGCGGACAGTACGCGCAGGTGGCCCGCGATCCGCTGGTCATGGAAGCGTACATGGGCTCGGCCGACGCCGCGCTCGCAGGCGCGCCGGCGTGAGCGCCGCGCCGTTGCGCGTGACGGATCTGCACGCCTACTACGGCGAGTCGCACGTGCTACACGGCGTCACCTGTCACGTCGATGAGGGCGAGGTGGTGACGCTCCTCGGGCGCAACGGTGCCGGCCGGACCACGACGCTGCGGGCGCTGCTCGGGCTGGTGAGCAGCCGCTCGGGCTCGGTGATGATCAACGGTCAGGAAGCGATCGCGTTGCCGCCGCACCGCATCGCCCACCTGGGGCTGGGCTATTGCCCGGAGGAGCGCGCCATCTATGCGAGCCTGTCGGCCGAGGAGAATCTCCTGTTACCGCCGCCGCTCGCTCCCGGTGGGCTGACGGTCGAGGAAATCTACGAGATGTTTCCCAACCTGCGGGAGCGGCGCCGCAGCCAGGGGATGCACCTGTCGGGCGGCGAGCAGCAGATGCTGGCGCTCGGCCGCATCCTGCGCACCGGGGCACGGCTGCTGCTGCTCGATGAGATCTCCGAAGGCCTGGCCCCGGTCATCGTGCAGGCGCTGGCGCGCACCATCCGTCGCCTGCGCGAACGCGGCTACACCATCGTCATGGTGGAGCAGAACTTCCGTTTCGCCGCGCCGCTTGCCGACCGCTTCTACATCATGGAGCGCGGCCGGATCGTCGCGGAGTTCCCGGCCTCGCAGCTTCAGGCCAAAATGGCCCTGTTGCACGAGTACCTCGGCATCTGACCCGGACACCATCCCTACTCGGAGAACACCAATGACATTGAGCAGGTGGACCATCGCGCTCGGCGCCGCGACCCTGATGGCAGCGAGCCCACACGCCGCGCGGGCGGCCGATTCCGTGGTGATCGGCGACATCGATGACATGTCGGGCGTATACGCCGATGTCGAGGGCGCGGCCGGCGCCGAGGTCATCAACATGGCGATCGCGGACTTCGGCGGCACGGTGCTCGGCCGGAAGATCACCGTGCTCACCGCCGACCACCAGAACAAGCCCGACATCGGTGCCTCGAAATTCCGTGAGTGGGCCGACCAGCAGGGCCTCAACCTGCTGCTCGGTGGCTCCAACACCGGCGTCAACATCGCCATGGCGAAAGTCGCAGCGGCCAAGAAGGTGCCCTTCATCGTGATCGGCGCGGGCGGCGCCTCGCTCACGAACGAGGACTGCACGGCCTATTCGGTCCACTACGTGTACGACACCACCGCGCTCGCCAACGGCACCGCGACCGCCATGGTCAATGCGGGCAACAAGACCTGGTTCTACCTGACCGCCGACTACGCCTTCGGCACGCAGCTGCAGAACGCCGCTTCCAAGGTCGTGGAGACGCGCGGCGGCAAGAACCTGGGCGCGGTGCGCGTGCCCCTCGGCGCGGCGGATTTCTCCTCGTTCCTGCTGCAGGCGCAGGCTTCCGGAGCGCAGGTGCTGGGACTCGCCAACGCCGGGACCGACTTCAGCAACTCGCTCAAGGCCGCCAACGAGTTCGGCGTCACCCGCACGATGAAACCGGCGGCGCTGCTCGCCTTCATCACCGACATCCACAGCCTGGGGCTCAAGACCGCCCAGGGCCTGTACCTGACCACCGCCTGGTACTGGGACCTCAACGACGAGACGCGCGCCTTTGCCAAGCGTTTTTTCGCCAAGGTGAACCGCCAGCCGACCATGGACCAGGCGGGGGTGTACTCGGCGGTGCTCACGTATCTGAAAGCGGTCAAGGCAGCCGGCACCACCGATTCCGACAAGGTCATGGCGCAACTCAAGAAGGACAAGATCAACGACATGTTCACCCAGGGCGGCTACATCCGCGCCGACGGCGCGATGATCCACGACATGTACGTCATGCAGGTCAAGACGCCGCAGGAATCGAAATACCCCTGGGACTACTACCGGGTGGTCCGGAAGATGAGCGGCGCGGAGGCCTTCGGGCCGATCACCGGCCTGTGCCCGCTCGCCCCGAAGTAGCCGTGCGGGCAATCCCGGTCCGCCGCCGCGCGGCACTTACGCTGCGCCAGCCGCCGCCGCGTGACTCCCCGAGGCCGTGAGCACGATCCTCGGCATTCCCGTCGCGGTGATACTCGGCCAGCTGACGCTCGGCCTCGTGAATGGCTCGTTCTACGCGCTCCTGAGTCTCGGACTCGCGGTGATCTTCGGCCTGATGGGCGTGGTCAACTTCGCGCACGGCGCGTTCTACACCCTCGGAGCATTCGCCGCACTCCTCGGCCTGCAGTACCTCGGCATCAACTACTGGGTAGCGCTGCTCGCCGCGCCGCTCGCCGTGGGACTGCTCGGCGTGCTGGTCGAGCGGCTGCTGCTGCGTCACCTGTACGGTCTCGATCCGCTCTACGGGCTGCTGCTCACCTTTGGTCTCGCGCTGATCGTGGAAGGCTCGCTCCACCAGGTGTTCGGGGCGAGCGGCCAGTCCTACCCGGTGCCGGAGTCGCTCGCCGGAGTACTCAATCTGCATTTCATGTTCCTGCCGCTGTACCGCGCCTGGGTGATTCTCGCCTCGGTGGTGGTCTGCTTCAGCACCTGGTTCGTCATCGAGCGGACCCGGCTCGGCGCCACGCTGCGCGCGGCCACGGAAAACGCACCGCTGCTGCAGGCCTTCGGCGTCAACGTACCGCTGCTGGTCGCTGCCACTTACGGCGGCGGCGTGGCGCTGGCTGCGCTCGCCGGGGTGCTCGCCTCGCCGGTCGTGCTGGTGAACTCGCACATGGGGACCGAGCTCGTCATCGTCGTGTTCGCGGTGGTGGTGATCGGTGGCATGGGGTCGATCCTCGGCGCCATCGTGAGCGGGCTGGTGCTGGGGGTGGTCGAGGGGTTCACCAAGGTGCTCTACCCGGAGGCCTCCAACATCGTCGTGTTCGTCATCATGGCGCTGGTGCTGATCCTGCGGCCGGCGGGACTGTTCGGGAGGGAGTAGCGAGGTGCGCGCCGCGATCGTGCTGTACGTGCTGCTCGCGCTCCTGGCAGTGTCGCTGCCATGGCTCGGGCTCTACCCGGTGTTCCTCATGAAGCTGCTGTGCTTCGCGATGTTCGCCTGCGCCTACAACCTGCTGCTCGGCTTCGGTCGCATGCTCTCCTTTGGGCATGCGGCGTTCTTCGGCTTCGCCGCCTACGTGACCTCATGGCTCGTCACGGCACATGGCGCGGGTCCCGCCACGGCGGTGCTGTGCGGCATGGCGGTGGCTGCCTTGCTCGGCGCGGTCATCGGCGGGCTCGCCATCCGTCGCCGCGGCATCTACTTCGCCATGATCACCCTCGCGCTCGGACAGCTGGTGTACTTCGTGTGCCTCGAGGCCCCCTTCACCGGCGGCGAGAACGGTCTGCAGGGTGTGCCGCGCGGCACGCTCTTCGGGCTGTTGCCGCTCAGGTCCGACCGGGTGATGTACTACCTGGTGCTCGCGGTGTTCGTGGCGGTGTTCCTGTTCATCCGGCGTGTCGTGCACTCACCCTTCGGCCACGTGCTGCGCGCGATCCGCGAGAACGAAGCGCGCGCGATCTCCCTCGGCTACGACATCAACCGCTACAAGCTGCTCGCCTTCGTGCTCTCGGCGGCGCTGAGCGGTCTTGCCGGCTCGCTGAACTCGCTGGTGCTCGGCTTCGCGACGCTCTCGGACGTGCAGCAGTCGACCTCGGGCGAGGTGATCCTCATGACGCTGCTCGGGGGAACGGGGACTTTCTTCGGTCCGGTCGTGGGCGCCGCCCTCGTGATCACGCTGCAGGAGTACCTGTCGGATGTGGTCGGCGGGTGGGTGACGGCCATCATCGGGGTCATCTTCGTCGCCTGCGTGCTGTCCTTCCGGCGCGGCATCGTGGGTGAGCTCGAGGCGCTGCGGCTGCGCCGCACGCACCGTGGCGCTGCAGGGCCTGCGGAGCCCGCCTGAGAGTGCGCATGCGCCGCGGCGACGGCGACTGAAATTCCTACACCGTCCGCTCCGGTCGTGCGCCGCGGCGGACGTGATGCGGCGGCTGGTACAGCCCGCCCGACCAATCGATGAGCTCATCGATGCTGCGCGCGGCGAGCAGCGAGCGCTGCGCGCTGCCGCGCGGCACGCCCAGATCCTCCGGGTAGGCGACGATGCCGCGCGCGCGCAGGCTCGCGGTGCGTCCTGGATCGGCGGCCCGACCGATCGACGTCGCGCCGGCGATGGCGGCGAGCGCCGCGCGCCGCTCCTCGCCACCCGCGGTGCGATACAGGTAGGCGATGCCCTCTTCGCTCACCACGTGACTCACATCATCGCCGTAGATCATCACCGGAGCGATGGGCATCCCGATTCGCCGCCCGACCTCGAGCGCATCGAGCGACTCGACGAACGCCGGCTCCCCGCCGCGAAAGCACTCCACCAGCTGCACGACGAGCTTGCGTCCGCGCACTACCGGGGCATCGGCGGTGATGAGGCTGAGCCAGGCCGGGCTCGTGTGACGACGCCCCCGCGGATCGTGACCCATGTTGGGCGCGCCGCCGAAGCCGGCGAGGCGGCCGCGGGTGACGGTCGAGGAGTTGCCGTCCGCATCCATCTGCAGCGTGGCGCCGATGAACAGGTCGACCCCATACTGGCCGGCGAGCTGACACAGCGTGCGGTTGGAGCGCAGGCTGCCATCGGCACCGACGAAAAAGACATCCGGCCGTGCACGTACGTACGGCTCCATGCCGGTCTCGCTGCCGAAGCAGTGCACACTCTCCACCCAGCCGCTCTCGATTGCCGGAATGAGCGTCGGGTGCGGATTCAGCGCCCAATGACGGCAGATCTTCCCCTTGAGGCCCAGCGACTCACCGTAGGTCGGCAGCAGCAGCTCGATGGCCGCGGTGGCGAGCCCGATGCCGTGATTGAGCGAGGTGGCACCGTGCCGCTCGTAGATGCCGCGGATCGCGAGCATCGCCATCAGCACCTGATGCTCGCTGATGCGTGCCGGGTCACGCGTGAAGAGCGCTTCGAGCGCAAACGGGCGGTCGGCGGGCACGATCAGATCGACCCAGGAGCCTGGAATGTCGACGCGCGGCAGCTCATCCACCACCTCGTTCGCCTGCGCCAGCACCACCCCGTCACGGAAAGCGGTGGCCTCGACGATCGTAGGAGTGTCCTCGGTGTTGGCGCCCGTATAAAGATTGCCGTCACGGTCCGCCTGCTCGGCACACACCAGCGCCACCTGCGGTGTCAGGTCGATGAACATGCGCGCGTACAGCTCGATGTAAGTGTAGATCGAGCCGATCTCGAGCTTTCCCTCAGCGAGCAGCTGCGCGATGCGCACGCTCTGCGGACCGCAGAAGGAGAAGTCGAGGCGCCGTGCGATGCCACGCTCGAAGAGCGTCAGGTGTTCCGCGCGGCTGACGCTCGGGACGAGAAGGTGCAGGTCGTGCACGCGGGCGGGATCGACCTGCACGAGCGAGCGCGAGAGGAAATCGGCCTGTTTCTGGTTGTCACCCTCGAGCACCACACGGTCGCCCGGGTGGAGCAGCGTCTCGAGGAGCGGAACGATCGAGTCGTGTCGGACGAGCCTGCCGTCGACGTACGGCGCGATCTGCTCGAGGCGCTGTCGCTTCTCCTCGCGGCGGGAGTTCCAGTGTCGCTGTGAGCGGTGTTTGGGGGACGATGGATCCATGGTTCGAGCGGGCGATCATGCCGTGCCGGGCAGCGGGGACGCCAGCCGCTCGTTCGCTCGAAGCTCGAACGCGACGTCGGAGTTTTTTACGCAACATTCTTTACACCTCGCCGGGTAAACGTCGGGCCAAGCTGCCCAGACTGTGGTTGCGCTTGGCGGAGGTGCCGGCGGCTTGACCGGGTCAGCGCCGTATATACTGGCCGGACACGCGAAACTGCGGTCCCGGAGAGCGCCAGAGAACGTGAGCACACCATGGCTTGCGTACGCATTCTCATTGCCGACGATCACGAGCTGGTGCGAGAGGGGCTGCGGGCGCTCCTCGCCTCGCGTCCCGCCTGGGAAGTGTGTGGCGAGGCCGCCGACGGCGTCGAAGCGATCGAGAAGGCGGCCGAGCTGCAGCCGGACATCGTACTGCTCGATGTCAGCATGCCGCGCCTGAGTGGACTCGAGGCCGCGGCCCTCATCCGCCGCGAGTCCCCGACCTCGGAGATCCTCATCGTCAGTCAGCACGACCCGGCGGAGATGCTGGCGAGCGCGCTGAAGGCCGGAGCGCGCGGCTTCGTGTCGAAATCCGACATCGCGAGCAACCTGCTGTCGACAATCGAGTCGATCGTGGGGCCGGCGCGGCGGGCGGCGGCGAACGGCGCTGAACCGCACGTCGTGACCGCCGCAGTGCCCGAGGGCGGTGAGCGTGGATCGCTCGCGCCCGCATGGGAGCACGCGGCCGCGCTTCCCGGCCCGCTCGACCCGAAGCGACAGCACGCCGAGAGACTGCTGCTCGAGCAGAACCACCTGCTCGAGCTGATCGCGCGCGGTCGGCCGCTCGATCAGTGCCTGCGTGCCATCACCGAGTCGGTCGCCCATCTACAGCCCGGCGTGCGCGCCGCGATCGCGCTGCTCGATGGCAACCGGACGCGCGTCGAGCGCATCGTGTCCTCGCGACTTCCGGCGGCGCTCACGGCGCAGTTGTGCGAGCTGCCGATCGTCAGCGACAGCGCTCCCATCCCGTGCAGTTCCGCCCTGGCCCGCGGCGAGCTGTGCACCTGCCCCGACATCGCGGTCGATGCCCGGTGGTCGGCGCCGTGGCGCGAGCTCTGCATCGCACACGGCGTGCGCGCGCTGCATACCACTCCCGTCTGGAATGCCGACGGCATTGCGATTGCCTCGTTCTTCGTTTGCCTCGGGGAGGCACGCGAGCCGAACGCCTGGGAGCGCGACCTGGTTCAGTTCGGCGCGCACCTCGGGAGCGTCGCGATCGAGCGCTGGCGCGCAGAAGCAGCCCTGCAGGAGGCGCGCGATCACCTCGAGTCGCGCGTGCGCGAGCGCACCGAGGAGCTCGAGAAGGCGTACAAGAGTCTGCGCGTGCTGTCGATGCGCATGATGCAGATGCAGGATGAGGACCGGCGTCGCATCGCCCGCGACCTGCACGATTCCGCCGGGCAGCTGCTGGCGGCGCTCGGGATGGAGCTGGCGAGCCTCAACGGGCGAGCGGCCGCCCTGTCCCGCGAGCTCGCCGAGGACATCAACAGCAGTTTGCAGCTGGTGGAGCAGCTCACGCAGGAGATCCGTACCGCCTCCTATCTGCTGCACCCGCCTCTGCTCGATGACGCGGGGCTGAGCGGCGCGCTGCGCTGGTACGTCACCGGGCTCTCGAAGCGCAGCGGCATCGCCATCACGCTCGAGCTCGATGAGTGCCTCGGCAGGCTCCCTCGTGAGCTCGAAGCGGCGGTGTTCCACATCGTGCAGGAGAGCCTGACGAACATTCACCGGCATTCGGGCAGCAGGACGGCGGTGCTGCGGATCGCGCGCACCGGCGGGCGGCTGTTGCTCGACATCGAGGACCAGGGCCGCGGCATCCCCGCCGAGATACTGCACGAGATACAGACGCAGGGATCGGGTGTTGGCATCGCCGGCATGCGCGAGCGCGTGCTGCACTTCAACGGTGACATCCGCATCACTTCCCAGAGCACCGGCACCCGTGTCGCCGTCACGTTCCCCGTCGAGCCCGGCGGCGCTCGCGCCGATTCCCGGTCGCTCGATTCCTGACGCGCGCCGCCGGTGGGCTGCAGCCGTCCACGCCGCCGCGGTTGCGCTGTAGAATCGATCCATGACGCGGCACATCGGAATCGTCGCCTGCTCGGCCGAAGGCGCGGCGCTGTGTTACCGGACCGTGTGCCTCGAGGGACCGCAGTGGCTCGGGCCGCTCGCGCACCCGGAGGTCTCGATGCACACCCACTCGTTCGCCTCGTACATGAGGTGCATCGAAAGCGGCGACTGGCCGGGGGTGGCCGAGCTGATGCTGGCGGCGGCGAACAAGCTCGCCCGCGCCGGCGCCGATTTTCTCATCTGTCCGGACAACACCATTCACCAGGCAATGCCCTGGGCGCTGCGCCGCTCGCCGCTCCCCTGGCTGCACATCGCCGAGGTCGTGGCCGCCCACGCTGCCGAGCGCGGCTTTCATCGTCTGGGACTCACCGGCACGCGCTATCTGGTCGACAGCGAGGTGTACCCCGAGAAACTCGCGGCGCGTGGTCTCGAGTACCTGCGCCCGACGCCGGTCGAGCGCGCCGAGATCAACCGCATCATTTTCGAGGAGCTGGTCGCCGGGGTGTTCAACGCCGATGCGATCGGCTTCTCTCAGCGCGTCATGAAGCGCATGCAGGAGGACGGCTGCGACGCGGTGGTGCTCGGCTGCACGGAGATCCCGCTCATCATGAACGACGGCAACTCCCCGTTGCCGACGCTCGACTCGACCCGCCTGCTGGCGCGCGCCGCGCTGCAGCATGCCACCGAGCGCTAGATAAGGCCCCGACCCCCAGCTCGGCAGCTAACTACCACCCTCGAACTTGAAGGAAACCTTCACCTTGGCGCGGTAGGCCGCGATCTTGCCGTCCTGCATGTGCATGTCGAGCTGCACAATCTCGGCGATGCGCAGATCGCGCAGCGACTTCGACGCCTGCTTCACCGCGGCGGCCGCGGCCTTCTCCCAGGACTCGGTGCTCGTTCCGACCAGCTCGATGACTTTGTAGACGCTCTCGGCCATGGCTTGCTCACCTTCCGACCCCGGTTCCTCAGGATCGCGTGATTGTTGTTGGCTCGCGGCATGATGCGGCGGCCCCCGGGTGATTGCAACGCAGCGCCGTGAGCGCACCACCGTGACACGCTCGTCGCAACCCGAAGCTACGCCGCGGCGAAGCGACCGTCAGGTCTCAGGCCGGATGCCGTGCTCGCGGGCCGCGAGCTCGCGTCCTGGTCGGCCCCTCCCACACCGGTCGCCGCACTAGTGTGCTCTTGCCGAAGAGCGACTCGATGAGGTCCACGGCGAGCGTCGCGGTGCGGTTGTGCACATCGAACGCGGGGTTCAGCTCGACGACATCGAGCGAGGCCAGGCGATGCGTGTCGGCGATCATCTCCATGCACAGCTGCGCCTCGCGATAGGTTGGACCACCGGGCACGCGCGTGCCGACCCCCGGTGCGATCTCCGGGTCGAGGAAATCGACATCGAAGCTCACGTGCAGGTGGGTGTCGCCGTCGATGCCGCTGAGCGCCTGTTCCATGGTCTCGCGCATGCCCATCTCGTCCACGTGGCGCATGTCGAACACGTCCAGCCCCTGCTCGTGCACGAAGCGCTTCTCTCCGGCATCGACGCTGCGCACCCCGATCTGTCGCACCCACGAGGGATCGATCGCCGGGATGCGGCCGCCGATGCCGATGAGCTCGGCGGGACCGAAGCCGCAGAGGCAGGCGACCGGCATGCCGTGCACGTTGCCGCTCGGGGAGAGCTCGCTCGTGTTGAAGTCCGCGTGGGCATCGAGCCACAGCACGCGCAGTTTGCGGCCCTGCTCGCGGCAGTGCCGGGCGATGGCGCCGATCGAGCCGATGCTGAGGCAGTGATCTCCGCCGAGCAGGATGGGCAGGCGACCCTGCTGCAGCTCGGCGTACACGCTCTCGTTCACCAGCTGATTCCAGCGCACCACCTCGGGCAGATGCCGGTAGCCGCCGCGCGGCGGCTGCCACGGGTTGCCCGGACCGCTCAGATTCCCGCGATCGACGACCTCGAGCTCTCGTGCGCGCAGCGCATCGATGAGGCCTGCCACGCGCAGTGCCTCAGGCGCCATGGAAGCGCCACGGTCGGCCGCGCCGACATCCGTGGGCGCGCCGATCAGGCTGGCGCGCACCGTGCTCAAGCCGCCGCCTCGTCGGTCGGTGCGAGCCGCGGTCGCAGCGACAGCAGCCCGAACAGATCCTTCGGGTCATCGAGCTTCGGCAGCAGGTCGATCTGCGTGCGTGGGCCGCGTTCCTCGTGATGGATGCGCTGCAGGTAACGGAGCGAGGAGAAGTCCTCGAGCGCGAATCCCACCGAGTCGAATACCGTGATCTCGCGATCGGTCAGCCGCGCGGGCGCGCGGCCCGCGAGCACTGCGGCGAGCTCGGTGACGGCATAGCTCGCATCCATTTGCTGAATCTCACCCTCGATGCGCGACTGCGGCTCGTACTCCACCACCACGCGCACATCCGGCCGCAGCAGGATCTCGCGGTGCAGCTCGGTCTTGCCCGGGCAGTCGCCGCCGACGGCGTTCAGGTGCATTCCTGGAACGATGAGCTCGGGCGTCAGGATAGTGGCGTTGCGCTTGTCGGCCGTCGCTGTGGTGATGATGTCGGCGCCGGCCATGGCCTCCGCAGTGGAGCTGCAGCGCACGACCGCAAGGCCCGGAAGGTGCAGCCGTGCGAGATTCCGCTCGAGCTTATCCATCGCGCCGGGATCGGTGTCGTAGAGGCGCACCTCGCGGATGCCGAGCAGGTGATGAAAGGCAATGACCTGGAACTCGCCCTGCGCCCCGTTGCCGATGAGGGCCATCGTGCGGCTTGCGGCGCGCGCCATGCGTCGCGCGACGAGCGCCGAGGTTGCCGCAGTGCGCAGCGCCGTCGTCAATGTGAGCTCGGACAGCAGCAGCGGATAACCGGTCTGGACGTCCGCCAGCACGCCGAACGCGGTGACGGTCAGGAGCCCCGCCTGGGTGTTCTTCGGGTGCCCGTTGACGTACTTGAAGGCGTACAGCCGGCCATCGCATGCGGGCATGAGCTCAATGACGCCGACGCTCGAATGCGTGGCGTGGCGGGGCGTCTTATCGAAGCTGTCCCAGCGCTGGAAATCCGCCTCGATCTCCGCCGCCAGCTCTTCGATGAAGCGCGCGGTACCGCGCCGGGCAAGGAGCTCACGAACTCGTGAGACACCGATGAAATCGACCATGACTGCAGCTCCCAAGGCTCCGGGGACGGGATGTCCCCGTGGGCTTACATCCCATCCTGAGCTCGGGCACGACCAAAATATAGACAGAAAGTTGCCAATAATAGCTACTGCGTTGGACATTTCGACATGGAAGAGTGTCACAATGACAGCGACATTGTTCTTTCACAACGATCGGGTGTGCCGTGGACGACGTTGACCGTCAGTTGATTGGCCTGCTGCGCAACGATGCGCGTGCCTCGGTCGCATCACTCGCCAAGGCCCTGAGTGTCTCCCGCGGGACGGTGCAGAACCGCATGACGCGGCTCGTCGCGAACGGAACGATCGTGGGCTACACCCTGCGGCTGAAGCCCGACGCCGCCGAGCCGCGCATCCACGCCTTCATGACCGTTGCGGTCGAAGGCAACCAGGTGGATGCGGTCATCAGGGCGCTGCGCGGTGAGCCGGCAGTGACGGCGCTCTACAGCACCAACGGACGGTGGGACATCGTGGCGGAGCTTGCGGCCGATAGTCTCGAGGGCTTCGATCGGGTGCTCGGGCGCATCCGCCTCATCGAGGGGATCTCGCAGACGGAGACGAGCCTGCTGCTTTCGACGTTCAAGTTCTGAGCGGCGCGCGCGATTTGCGCGCTTGTGCGACGATCGAACACGACCCGGCCACGCGCGCGATCGGGCTCGCCGGCGATATCAACATGTTGATATACCCATTGATGCTCATTGCAATCAGTCGCTCTCAATGAGGCCGCTAAGGTAAGCGGCTCTCGCGCGGCAGCCCGAGTGCGCGCTCGGCGATGATGTTGCGCTGGATCTGGTTCGTGCCGCCGTAGATGGTGTCGGCGCGCGAGGCGAGGAACAGACGCGGCAGCAGATCCCACTCGTAGGTCGCGCCCACGGCGATCTCACCACGGGGCCCAAGCACATCGAGCGCGAGCACCCCGAGCTTCTTGCGCCAGCTCGCCCAGAAAATCTTGTAGGTGTAGGCCTCGTTCGAGAGCTTGCCGGCCTCGGCGCTCGAGAGCATGCGCAGCGCGCTGTAGCGCATGAGCCGCAGGCCGATGTGCGCGTGCGCCAGGCGCTGGCGGATCCCGGGATCCTGGATGAGGCCGTTGGCCTCGGCCGCGGCGACGATCGCGCGCAGCTCGTTGGCGAAATTCATCTGCTGCGCGAGCGTCGAGACGCCGCGCTCGAAGGAGAGCGTCGCCATCGCTACCTTCCAACCCTCGCCCGGGGCGCCCACGATGTTATCCGCCGCGGTGCGGGCATCGACGAAGAAGGTGTCGTTGAAGTCCGCGCCGCCCGTCATCTGACGGATCGGGCGCACCGTGACCCCTGCCTGGTGCATCGGGATGAGGAGGTATGAGAGGCCGCTGTGGCCGCGCGAGCCTTCCTCGCTACGGCACACGACGAATGCCCAGTCGGCGAACTTCGCGAAGGAAGTCCAGGTCTTCTGACCGTTCACCACCCAGGCAGCGCCTCCGGGCCCCTTCTCGAGCACCGCCCGGGTGCGCACGTTCGCAAGATCCGAGCCCGCGTTCGGCTCGCTGTAACCCTGACACCAGAGCTCCTCGCCACGGGCGATCGGCGGCAGGAGGCGGCGCTTCTGCTCCTCGCTCCCGAAGGCGAGAATCGTCGGTCCGGCGAGCTCCACCCCCATGTACCCGAGACGTCCGGGAGCGCCGGCACGCGCGTATTCCTCGGCGAAGATCACCTGCTCGGCGAGCGAAGCATCGCGGCCGCCGTAGGCTTCCGGCCAGCCGATGCAACTCCAGCGGGCAGCCCCCAGCGCGCGTTCCCATTCGCGCCGCCGCTCGGGCAGTCCGCCCTGCTGAGTGAGGCCGCGCAGATCGGCGAACGGACCCGAGAGCTGAGCTCCAAGCCACGCGGCCGCGTCCGCGCGGAAGCGCTCCTCCTTCACGGTGAAACCTAACTTCATCCGCTCCTCTCCGCCGCCTCAGAACACCGGCGTCGCCGCGCTGCCCGAGGCGAAGTGCCTCACCAGGCGCTCGCGCTGCCAGCCGGGGCTGCCGAGCAGCGTCGCCGCGGCGCGCGCGCGCTTGAAATACAGGTGCACCTCGTGTTCCCAGGTGAAACCGATGCCGCCGTGCAGCTGGATGGCATTGGCGGCGCAGTCGAAAAACGCATCACAGCAGTAGCTCTTGGCGATCGCCGCGGCTTCCGCGAGTTCCTCGCGCCGCTCGTCCGCGACGCACGCTGCGTACCAGGCCGCCGACTTCGCCGCTTCCACCGCGATCATCATGTCGGCGAGGCGGTGCTTGATCGCCTGGAAGGCCCCGATGGGCCGGCCGAACTGCACCCGATCCTTCGCATACGCGGTGGTCATCTCGAGCGCGCGCTCGGCTCCGCCGAGAGCCTCGGAAGCGAGCGCGATGCGCGCCAAGTCCAGTGCGGCTTCGACCGCACCGGAGGCACCGCCCGGCTCACCGAGCAGCTGATCGCGCGCGATGGCCACCCCGGCGAACTCGACCCGCGACATGGGGCGCGTGAGATCGAGCATCACGTGGGGATGGACTGTAACCCCCGGCGCTGCAGCGGGGATCACCGCGGCGCTGATGCCGTCCGCACCCTGCGAGCCCGGTGTGCGCGCGAGCACCAGGAGCAGATCGGCGGAGTCGCCGTGGATCACGAAATCGCTGACGCCACTCAAGCTGAAACCGCCAGCGCGGCTCTCGAGCAGCACCGTGACTCCATCGCAGGGCGGACGCCCCTCAGTGCCGATCAGGGCGCAGCCGATGCGCACCCCACCCGAGGCAATCTGCGGAAGAAGTGCTGCCCGCTGCGCTCCATCGCCACACGCGGCAATGAGTGGCGCGGCGAGCGCGCACGTGGCGAAGAAGGGCGATGCGACCAACCGCCGGCCCTGCTCCTCCTGCAGGATGCAGAGCTCCACCCACCCGAGGCCCGCGCCACCATACTCCTGTGGGATCGCGAGCCCCGTCCAGCCGAGCTCGCCCATGGTGCGCCAGAGCTGCGGGTCGTAGCCGCCGGGCTGGTCGAGAGCAGCGCGCAGCTGTGCGCTGCCGGCGCGTTCGCCCAGCACGGTGCGGGCGCTCTCACGGATCAGCTGTTGTTCCTCGCTATGGGCAAACTGCACGCCCGGGCTCCTCACCGCGCCTCGAGGCGCGGTTTACTCAGTACCAGTGATCGTCCAAGCCTTCCCAGATATCGACCTTGCCGATGCCCCGATCGGCGCTGAAGTTGCCGAAGCGGCCGGCGTGAAACGCGAGCGGCGTTCCGGGGGCGCCGGCGATGGCGAGCACTTCGCCGACGATGATCAGGTGATCCCCGCCGGGGTGCACCGCGTGTACCTTGCTGTCGAAGCGGCAGAGCGCCTCGGCAAGGTGTGGCGGCTGCGGCTTGTTGCGCCAGTGGCGCTCGATCTCGAACTTGTCGTGCGTGCGGCGCGCAAAGTTGAGTGCGAGATCGAGCTGGTGATGCCCGAGGATGTGCACCGCAAACGGCGCACCGGGGGTGAATGCCGGCGCCGCGCTGCTGCCGCTCGCGAGGCACCACAGCAGCAGCGGTGGCTCGAGTGAAACGGAAGTAAAGGAGTTCGCGGTCACCCCGACCGGTATGCCGTCCGGTCGCACCGCGGTCACCACGGTGACGCCGGTGGCGAACAGGCCGAACGCATCGCGCAGCTCGCGCTGTGTGGGGGCGGTGCTCAAGCGGCCGTGGCGGTCATGATGCCCGCATCGTACGGGCTGGCTCGATATTTTCAAGCGAGCCGCGCGCTCCTCAGTAGACCTCGAACAACCCCGCCGCGCCCATGCCGCCCGCGATGCACATGGTCACGACGGCGTAGTGCACGCGGCGGCGGCGTCCCTCAATGAGGGCGTGGCCCGTGAGCCGCGCACCGCTCATCCCGTACGGGTGGCCGATCGCAATGGCACCGCCATCGACGTTGAATTTGTCGTTGTCGATGCCGAGCCGGTCGCGGCAGTACAGGGTCTGCACCGCAAACGCCTCGTTCAGCTCCCAAAGGCCGATGTCATCGATCTTCAGCCCATGGCGGGCGAGGAGCTTCGGCACCGCGAACACCGGCCCGATCCCCATCTCGTCCGGCCCGCAGCCGGCCACCGCAATGCCGCGGCAAGCGCCGAGCGGCTCGAGTCCCCGCGTCTCGGCAAGCTTCCTCTCCATCAGCACCACTGCGGAAGCGCCGTCGGAGAGCTGCAAGGCGTTTCCCGCCGTGATGAACTCGCCCCGTTTGATGACCTTGCCGTCGGACCAGACGGGCTCGAGCTTCGCGAGCCCCTCGAGCGTCGTGTCCGGTCGGAAGCCCTCATCCCGCTGCAGCAGCACTTCCTCCGGGTGGGTCGCGCCACTCGCCTTGTCGATCAAGAGCTTGCGGCTCGCCAACGGGACGATCTCCGCAGCGAAGCGGCCGGCCTGGTATGCGGCCGCCACACGCTGCTGGCTTTGCAGGGCGTAGCGGTCCTGGGCTTCACGCGTCACGTGGTAGCGCCGTGCAACGACCTCCGCGGTCTCGATCATCGGCATGTACATGTGCGGCGACCGCGCGAGCACCGCCTCGGACTCGTCACGATAATTGTTGAAATGCTTGGTCTGCGTGAGGCTGATCGACTCCACCCCGCCCGCCACCACCACGTCCATCCCGTCCTCGACCACCTGCTTCGCAGCCATCGCGATCGCCATGAGTCCCGAGCCGCACTTGCGATCGATGGTCATGCCGGCGACGCTCTCGGGCAGCCCCGCGCTCACGACCGTGAGACGCCCGATGTTGTAGCCCTGGGCCCCCTGCTGAATGGCGCACCCGAGTACGAGGTCCTCGACCTCCGCACCGTCGACTCCGGCGCGGCGCACGGCCTCGCGCACGGCATGGCCCGAGAGGACCGCCGGGTCGGTGTCGTTGAAGGCGCCCCGATAGGCCTTGCCGATCGGCGTGCGCGCGGTGGACACAATCACGGCTTCACGCATGGTGTTCTCCTTCAGCGCAGCAGCGCCAGCCAGTCGTGGTCGCGCGGCCCGAAGGCCACGAAAAACGGATTGAGGAACTCCTCGCGCGTGTTGTACGCGAGGGGCGTCCCATCGAGGGCGCTCACCCCGCCTCCCGCCGCGAGCAGCACCGCATGCGCGGCTGCCGTGTCCCACTCGCTGGTCGGGCCGAGGCGGGGATACACATCGGCCGCACCTTCGGCCACCCGGCAGAACTTCAGCGAGCTGCCGATCGCGACCAGCTCATGTGCGCCGCTGCGCTCGAGAAACGCATCGAGCGAGTCGCCGCGATGCGAGCGGCTCCCGACGATGCGCAGCGGCACAGCCGAGTGCGCCGCCACGCGGATTCGCTCCGCCGCTTCGCCGCCCCGCTCCCGCCAGGCGCCCTCCCCAGGCAAGCCACGGTAGGTGGTGTCGGTGACCGGTACGTGCACGATCCCGAGCGCGGGCGCATGCCCCTCGATGAGCGCAATGTTGACGGTAAACTCGCCGTTGCGCGAGAGGAACTCGCGGGTGCCATCGAGCGGATCGACCAGCCAGTAGCGCCGCCACTGCGAGCGCTCGGCGAAGGGAACGTCGGCCGCCTCCTCGGAGAGCACCGGCAGCTCGGGCGTGAGCTCGCCCAGGCGCCGGACGATCAGCCGGTGGGCACGCAGATCGGCGGCGCTGAGGGGCGAATCATCGGCCTTGGCGGTGGACGCAACGGCACCGGCGGCATAGACCTCGAGAATCTCACCGCCTGCTTCACGCGCGATCGCCGCGACCCGCTCGAGCGTCGCCAGGCTCGCTGCGCTCATGCGCCGCCGATGACCTTGCGCGCTTCGAGGTGGGCGATGACGCGCGCCGCCGCCTCATCGGCGCTGAGTGCCGTGGTGTCGATGCGGATCTCCGGACTCTCCGGCGTCTCGTAGGGCGAATCGATGCCGGTGAAGTTCTTGAGCTCGCCACGGCGAGCCTTGCGGTACAGCCCCTTGACGTCGCGCCGCTCGGCCTCGGCGAGCGGGGTGTCGACGAACACCTCGAAGAACTCGCCCGGGGTGAACAGCTCGCGCGCCATGCGCCGCTCGGAACGGAACGGCGAGATGAACGACACCAGCACGATCAGCCCGGCATCCACCATGAGCCGTGCGACCTCCGCGACACGGCGGATGTTCTCGACGCGGTCCTGGGCGGTGAATCCCAGGTCCTTGTTGAGTCCGTGGCGCACGTTGTCGCCATCGAGCAGATAGGTGTGACGGCCGGCGGCGGCGAGGCGTTTTTCGACGCGATTGGCGATGGTGGATTTACCGGCGCCGGAGAGCCCCGTCAGCCACAGCACGCACGCCTTCTGCCCCTTCAGCCGCGCGCGCAGCTGCCGGTCGACGTCCAGCGCCTGCCAGTGCACGTTCTGCGAGCGGCGCAGCGCGAAGTTGATGAGTCCCGCGCCGGCGGTATTGTTGGTGAGCCGGTCGATGAGGATGAAGCCGCCGAGGGCGCGGTTCTCGCTGTAGGGCTCGAACGGGATCGGGCGGTCGAGCTCGAGCTCGCACACGCCGATGTCGTTGAGCTCGAGCCGCTCGGCAGGCTCGTGCTCGAGCGTGTTGACGTTGACGCGGTGCTTGAGCGGCGTCACGGTCGCGGACACCGTGCGCGTGCCGGACTTCATCACATAAGTGCGCCCCTGGAGCATCGGCTCCTCCTGCAGCCACACGAGGGTCGCTTCGAACTGATCCGCCACCTGCGGCGGGGAATCGACGGCCGCCAGCACATCCCCGCGGCTGATGTCGGTCTCGGTGTCGAGCGTGAGCGTCACCGATTGCCCGGCGCTCGCCGCTGTGAGATCGCCGTCTGCGGTCACGATGCGCGCAACGCGCGTCTCGCGCCCCGAGGGCAGCACGCGCAGGCGATCGCCCGGCCGGATGCTGCCGCTCGCGATCAGCCCGGCAAAGCCGCGAAACTCGGCGTTCGGGCGGTTGACCCACTGCACCGGCAGGCGAAACGGCTGCCGGGCGAGCGCCGCGTCGACCTCGACCGTCTCGAGGTGCTGGAGAAGGGCTGGACCTGTGTACCACGGCATCCGCTCGCTGCGCGCGATGACGTTGTCACCGTGCACCGCCGAGAGCGGAATGGGAGTGATGTCGGTCAGCCCGAGACGCGCGGCGAACGCACGGTATTCCGCCACGATCGCCTCGAAGGTGGCACGGGAGTAGCCGACCAGGTCCATCTTGTTGACCGCGAGCACGACCCGGGGAATGCCGATGAGGTGCACGAGGAAACTGTGTCGGCGCGTCTGCACCAGCACGCCCTTGCGGGCGTCGACCAGAATCACCGCCAGGTCCGCGGTGGACGCCCCGGTCACCATGTTGCGCGTGTACTGCTCGTGGCCCGGGGTGTCGGCCACGATGAACTTGCGCCGCTCGGTGGAGAAGAACCGATACGCCACGTCGATGGTGATGCCCTGCTCGCGCTCGGCGGCCAGCCCATCGACGAGCAGCGCGAAGTCGAGCTCGCCACCGCGCGTGCCGACACGCCGGGAGTCGGCCGCGAGCTGCGTGAGCTGGTCGTCGAAGATCAGCTTCGACTCGTACAGGAGCCGCCCGATCAGCGTCGACTTGCCGTCGTCCACCGAGCCGCAGGTGATGAAGCGCAACAGGCTCTTGTGCTCCTGGGCGTGGAGGTAAGCGCCGATGTCGCTCGCGATGAGCTCCGACTGATGGGCCATCAGAAGTATCCCTCCTGTTTCTTGCGCTCCATGGAGGCGGACGCGTCATGGTCGATCACCCGTCCCTGGCGCTCGGAGGTGCGCGTCAGCAGCATCTCCTGGATGATGGCGGGGAGCGTATCGGCGTTACTCTCGATGGCCCCGGTGAGCGGGTAGCAGCCGAGTGTGCGGAAGCGCACCTTCTTCACCAGCGGCCGCTCATCGGGACGCAGCGGCATCCGTTCGTCGTCCACCATGATCAGCGACCCCTCGCGCTCGACCACCGGGCGCTCGGCCGCGAAGTACAGCGGCACGATCGGGATCTGCTCGAGCCAGATGTACTGCCACACATCGAGCTCGGTCCAGTTCGAGAGCGGGAACACGCGCAGGCTCTCATAAGGGCGCTTGCGGGTGTTGTAGAGCGTCCACAGCTCGGGACGCTGCTGCTTGGGGTCCCAGCGGTGCTGCGCGGTGCGGAAGGAGAAGATGCGCTCCTTGGCACGGCTTTTCTCCTCGTCGCGTCGCGCACCGCCAAAGGCAGCGTCGAAACCGTACTCGTCGAGCGCCTGCCTGAGCGCCTGAGTCTTCATGACGTCGGTGTGCACCTGGGAGCCGTGGGTAAAGGGCCCGATGCCGAGCCGCAGCCCCTCCTGGTTGACGTGCACCAGGAGCTGCATCCCGACCCGTCTCGCCGTGGCATCGCGGAATTCGTACATGGCACGGAATTTCCACGTGGTATCCACGTGCAGCAGCGGAAAGGGGGGCGTGGCGGGGTAGAACGCCTTCAGTGCCAGGTGCAGCATGACCGAGCTGTCCTTGCCGATGGAGTACAGCATGACGGGGCGCTCACACTCCGCCGCCACCTCGCGCATGATGTGAATGCTCTCGGCCTCGAGCCGCTGCAGGTGGGTGACCAGCGCTGGGGAAGCCGCGGGCGGAGCCTCGCTCGCGGGGCCGGCTCGGTTCATGTAGCAGGTTCTCCGGATCGCATTGATTTGTCAGACGTAAGTTACCATCAACGCGGTGCGCGGTGCCGGGCCTCCGCCCCGGCCGGGCCCCACCCGGGGTTCACCCCCGGCGGCCGAACGGGGTCGAACTTTTGTCGTCTGGCGGGGGTCAAATTCGTCGCTGACTTAATGAGTTCAGCCACTTCGCCTGCCACCATGAACACCGGGCACCCACAGGGCACGCACCGGGCGCCGACGGGATCGGCGGCCGCGAAACTGCGACGAAGTGACTGGAGAGCTCCCCGAGGGCGTGGTGTACTGTCA